>JBBSNV010000010.1:0-12747 GCA_038260375.1 Reyranellales bacterium | reverse complement strand
TCTTCGAGCCCTACGGGCTCTATGGCCGCTGGCTGCAGGTGAAGCTCTATTTCCAGCTCTTCCCGCTCTACAAAAAGGCCACCTTCAAGCGGCAGAAGACCTACGTTAAGTCGGAGCGCAATCGATGAGCGCCGCACCGGCATTCTTTCAGGTCGAAGGCCTGTCGCTGCAGTTCGGCGGCTTGCGCGCGGTCGACGATGTGAGCTTCGCGGTCGAGCGCAACGAGGTCTTCACCATCATCGGCCCCAACGGCGCCGGCAAAACCTCGATCTTCAACTTGATCAGCCGGCTTTACAACCCGACCTCGGGCAAGTTGTTTTTCGAAGGCCAGGACATCACCGCGATACCGCCGCACCAGATCGCCAAGCGCGGCATCGCCCGCACCTTCCAGAACATCGAGTTGTTCGAGAACACCACGGTGCTGGCCAATCTGCTGGTCGGCCGCCATTGCCATACCGATACTTCGATCATTGAGGAAATCCTGTTCCTGCCCCGCGTGCGGCGCCGCGAGAAGGAGCATCGCTATGCCGTCGAGGAAGTGATCGACTTCCTCGATCTGCAGAAATATCGCGACATGCTGATCGCGGGCTTACCTTATGGCGTGCGCAAAGTCTGCGAAGTAGCGCGCGCGCTGTGCACCGAGCCCAAACTGCTGCTGCTCGACGAGCCTTCGTCCGGCCTGAACGTCGAAGAGACCCAGGACATGGGCTTCTGGATCACCGACATCAAGAACGAGCTGGGCATCACCGTGCTGATGGTCGAGCACGACATGTCGCTGGTCAATATGGTGTCGGACCGGGTGTTGGCGTTGAATTATGGCAAGGTGCTGGCCACCGGCACCGCCGCCGAGGTGCAAAGCCATCCCGACGTCATTGCCGCGTATTTGGGAGGCTAGCGCGATTATGAGCGACGACATCCTGCTGCGCGTGCTGAACATCGAAAGCTATTACGGCCCGATCATGGCCATTCGCGGCGTCAGCCTGGAAGTGGCCAAGGGCAGCATCGTCACCGTGCTGGGCGCCAATGGTGCCGGCAAGACCACGATCCTGAAAACCATTTCCGGCGTGCTCGACCCGCTCAAAGGCACAGTGGAGTTCGAAGGCCGACAGATCCAACGCGTCGATCCCGACAAGATCGTGCGCATGGGCCTGAGCCACGTGCCCGAAGGCCGCGAGGTGTTCCCGTTCCTGAGCGTGCGCGACAATCTAATGATGGGCGCCTATCTGCGGCGCGACCGCGGCGCCATCCCCGACGACCTAGAACGGGTTTACACTTATTTTCCGCGCCTGAAAGAACGCCAGGCGCAGCCGGCCGGCCAGCTGTCGGGCGGCGAACAACAAATGCTGGCGATCAGCCGCGCGCTGATGAACCGACCCAAACTGTTGTTGCTCGACGAGCCGTCGCTCGGGCTATCGCCGATCCTGGTAAAGGAGATTTTCGGCATCATCCGGCGCATCAACGAAGAGACCGGCGCCGCGATCCTGCTGGTCGAGCAGAACGCGCGCATGGCGCTGGAGACCGCGCATTATGGCTACGTGCTGGAAGTCGGCCGCGTCGTGATGGGCGATAGCTGCGACAAGCTGATGCGCAGCAAGGATATTCAGGAATTCTATCTCGGAGCCAAAGAAGACGGCGCGCACGGCCAGCGGCGCTGGAAACGCAAGAAGAACTGGCGTTGAAACGACGCGCCGCCTGAGGTGGCGCAGCGGAGAACATGATGGGACGTCCGGCAACACTGACTGTCGCGGAAACCCTGCCCAAATCGTTCGTGCTGTCGGTCAAGACGCGCGGCGACAAGGCGGCGATGCGCGAAAAATATCTCGGCATCTGGCGCACCATCACCTGGAACGACTGGCTGGCGCGTGCCCAGGACGTGACCCACGCACTGGCCAGCATCGGCTTCCAACCCGGCGATGTGGCTTCGGTGCTGAGCAACACCGTGCCGGCATGGAATTACGCCGATATGGGCATTCTCTGCGCCGGTGGCGTGTCGTCAGGCATCTACCCCACCGATTCGGCCAAGCAGGTCGAGTACTTGGTCAATGACTCCCGCACCCGCGTGATCTTCGTCGAGGACGACGAGCAGCTCGACAAGGTTCTGGACGTGCGCGAGCGCTGCCCGACCCTGATGCAGATTGTGGTATTCGACATGGACGGGCTGGCTGAGTTCAGCGATCCGATGGTCATATCGTTCAAGGATTTCCTCGCCCAGGGCCGCGCGTTCGGCACCGCCAATCCAACCGTGTTCGCGCAGCGCCTCGACACACGCGGCGCCAAAGACCTGGCCATCCTGGTCTATACCTCCGGCACCACCGGCCCGCCCAAGGGCGCCATGCACAGCCATCGCAGCATTTGCTACCAGATGGAAAATTGCATGAGCTTGGATGCGCTGACTTGGCAGGAGGGCGACGAACGCCTTTCCTTCCTGCCGATGTGTCATGTCGCCGAGCGAGTGGCCGGTTGCTATTACTCGGTGGCCACTGGTTGCACGATGAACTTCGCCGAAAGCCCGGAGACCGTGCCGGACAATATCCGCGAAGTGCAGCCCACCCTGTTCGGCGCCGTGCCGCGCATCTGGGAAAAATTCTATTCCGGCGTGATGATCTCGCTGAAGGACGCCACGGCGTTGGAGCAATGGGCCTATAAACACGCGATCGGCGTGGGCTTTCGCATGGCCGATGCCAAGCTGGCCGGCAAAAAGCCTTCGCTCGGGTTGCAGCTGGCGTTTCAAGCGGCCTACTGGCTGGTGTTGCGCAACGTGCGCAAGCTGATCGGCATCGATCGCTGCCGCTGGCTGTTCACTGGCGCCGCGCCGATCGCGCCTGATTTGATTCGCTGGTATCTGGCGCTGGGCGTCGGCATGTACGAAGTCTATGGCCAGACTGAGAACGGCGGGCTGGCCACTTGCATGCCAGCTACGCGCATCAAGCTCGGCACCGTCGGCAAACCGGTGCCCTATGGCGAGGTCAAGATCGCCGAGACCGGCGAAATCCTGATCCGCGGCGATCACGTCTTCATGGGCTATCTCAACCAGCCGGAAAAGACGGCCGAGACCGTCGACAAGGACGGCTGGCTGCATAGCGGCGATGTCGGCATGATCGACAACGAAGGCTTCGTGAAGATCACCGATCGCATGAAGGACATCATCATCACCGCCGGTGGCAAGAACGTGACGCCCTCGGAGATCGAAAACCTGCTGAAGTTCTCGCCCTATATCAGCGACGCGGTGGTGATCGGCGATCGGCGCAAATTCCTTACCTGCCTGATTATGATCGACGCCGACAACGTGATGAAATTCGCGCAGGACAGCAACATTCCGTTCACCAACTATACTAGTCTGTGCCGCGCCAAGGACGTACAGGAACTGATCTGGCAGGAGATCGAGAAGGTCAACGCCAATTTCGCCCGGGTCGAAACTATCAAATCGTTCCGGCTGATCGAGACCGAGCTGACCGCCGAGGACGACGAATTGACGCCGACCATGAAGCTAAAACGCAGCTTCGTGAATCAAAAGTACAAAGCGCTGATCGACGACATGTATCGCGGCGCAGCATGAGGCAATTCTAAATCGGCCAATACCCAGATACACTGTGGAGCGACGGTCGCCGTTTCACGGGATCAAGAATGCGACTGCTATCTAAACAGGAGGAAACGACATGAAGCTAGGTTTACGAATGGCATTGCTGGGCGCAGTCTTCGGGCTCGCCGCAACGCCGGCTTTCGCCCAGACTAAAACGACCAACCAAGGCATCAGCGCCAACGAAATCGTCATCGGCACGCATCAGGATCTTTCCGGCCCGATCAAGAGCTGGGGCGTTCCAGTGTCCAACGGCATGAAGATGGCAGTCGAAGAGATCAACGCAGCGGGCGGCGTCAACGGCCGCAAGCTGCGCTTGATCCTTGAAGACAGCGCCTACGATCCGAAGAAGGCCGTGCTGGCGACGCAGAAGATGGTCGAGAAAGACAAAGTGTTCTCGATGATCGGCGGCATGGGCTCGGCCCCGGTGCTGGCGGCACAGGACATCGTGCTCGACGCCGGCATCACGCAACTCTTCCCGCTGACCGCGGCGGAGTTCACCTTCAAGGTCGACCCGGCCAAGCCGCAGGAACGCCTGAAGTTCAACAATCTGCTGCCCTACGTCGAAAGCACGCGGGCGGCGGTGAAGTACATGGTGACGTCGCGCAACATCAAGGCGCCCTGCATCATGCATCAGGACGACGAGTACGGCAAAAACGTGCTCGATGGCTTCACCTCGCAACTCAATGCGATGAAGATCAAGCCGGTATCGATCACCACCTACAAACGTGGCGCCACCGACTTTAGCTCGCAGATCGCCAAGATGAAGTCCGACGGCTGCGACCTGGTGGTGCTGGGCACCGTGATCCGCGAAACCATCGGCGCCATGGCGGAAGCCAAGAAGGCCGGCTGGAACGTAATCTTCCTGGGCGCCACGCCGACCAACGTGCTTGAAGTACCGGAACTGGGCAAGGATGCGGTCGAGGGCCTCTATGCGGCCGGCGCTTTCCCGGTGCCGTATGAAGACACGGCAACGGGCAAGATCAAGAATTGGCTGGTGGCGTACAAGAAGGAGTTCAATTCAACGCCCAACACTCAGGCGGTGATTGGCTACAACGCGGTAATGACCTTCGCCTTCTATGCCAAACAAGCGGGCAAGGACCTGACCGGCGATAAATTCCTCGCCGCGATCGAATCGGGCAGTGTTTACCAAGACATCTTCGGTTCGGCTCCGACCAAGTTCTCCAAGACCAACCATCTGGCCAGCACTGTCACCTCGGTGCAAAAGGTCCAGCAAGGTCGCTGGGTCATGGTGCAGGACGGCCTGAACTTCTAATCAGCAATCGCACAACGAAAGCCCGGACGAAAGTCCGGGCTTTTTTGTTGCCGCGACGCCGGTGGCGTCGGGTAAGCTGAACGCTCGGAAAGAATGAAAAGCGGGAGTGCCAAGATGGGTCGCGTCGCGGGCAAAGTAGCCTTGATCACCGGTGGAGCGTCGGGTCTGGGCCTGGCCACCGCCAGACTGATGATCGGCGAAGGCGCCAAGGTGGTGATCACCGATCTGCAAAAAGACAAAGGCGAAGCCGCGGCGCGGGATCTGGGCATGGACGCGATGTTCCTGGCGCAGGACGTGACCAGCGAGAGCGGCTGGCAGGACGTGGTGGCCGAAACCGAAAAGAGATTCGGCAAGCTGCATGTGTTGGTCAACTCGGCCGGCATCGGCACCGAAGGCACGATCGAGAACACCTCCTTGGCCGATTTCAAGAAGATGATGGCGATCAACGTCGAGGGCGTGTTCCTAGGCTGCAAATATTCCATTGCGGCGATGAAGAAGCACAGCGAGCCCTCCTCCATCATCAATATCTCGTCGGTCGCCGGCATCGTCAGCGGCTTCCAGATGGCCGCTTACAGCGCCAGCAAAGGCGCCGTGCGCCTGCTCAGTAAATCGGTGGCGCTGCATTGCGCGCGCGCCGGATACAACATCCGCTCCAACTCGGTGCATCCGGCGTTCATCTCGACGCCGATGGTCGAAGGCCCGTTGTCCAAGGCTGAAGATCCGGATAAAGCGCGTAAACGCTTATTGCGTATGGTGCCGATGGGCAAGATCGGCGAGCCCAACGATATCGGTTACGTCATCCTCTATCTGGCCAGCGACGAGTCCAAATTCACCACCGGCGCGGAGATGGTGGTGGATGGCGGCTGCACGGCGATGTGACGGCAATCTGAAGATGGGCGATCTCTCAAACCGCGTAGCACTTGTCACCGGCGGCGCTTCAGGCATCGGCGCTGAGACATGCCGCGCTCTGGCCGAGGCCGGCGCGCGCGTCGTCATCGGCGACATTCAGGCCGATCTCGGCACGGCTCTAGCTAAAGAACTAGGCAACGAAAGCTTCTTTCTCAAGCTCGACGTCGCCAGCGAAAGCGAATGGCAGAGCGTGTGCGACGAGATCGTCAAACGCTGCGGCCGGCTCGACGTGCTGGTCAACAATGCCGGCATCGGCGGCGGCAAAGGCAATATCGAGGACACGACGTTAGAGGCCTGGAACCGCACCCAGGCGGTCAATGTCGAGGGCGTGTTCCTGGGCTGCAAGTATTCTATCGCGGCGATGAAACGCACCGGCCCCAGCAAGCAAAAATCTAGCGGCGCTATCGTCAATATTTCTTCCATCGCCGGCATCACCGGCTCGGCCGGCCCCGCTGCCTATATCGCCAGCAAAGGCGCGGTGCGGCTGCTGACCAAATCGGTGGCGCTGCATTGCGCCGAGCAGGGCTACGAGATCCGCTGCAACTCGGTGCATCCCGGCGGCATCGACACGCCGATCCTGGAGCCGCTCTATCGTCATTTCGGCAAGGAAAAAACCCAGGCCTGGCTGGGCGGCATGCACCCGCTGAACCGCATGGGCCAGCCGCGCGAGATCGCCGAGGCCGTGCTGTTCCTGGCGTCCGATCGCTCCAGCTTCGTCACCGGTACCGAGCTGGTGGTCGATGGCGGCGTGACATCCGGCGTTGCCAAGAGGTTCGATTTTGTCCCGCTCAACAAGTAAGACCGTGCTGATCTCGGGCGGCGCGTCCGGTCTGGGCGCGGCCACCGCGCGCATGCTGGCCAGCGCCGGCGACAACGTCGTGATCACCGACCGCAACGAAGAAGCCGGCAACGCGCTAGCCCGCGAATTGGGCAACCGCGCACTGTTCATCGCCCACGATGTGACGCAAGAAGGCGAATGGCAATCGGCCTTCGCCAAGACCGTGCAGCATTTCGGCAAGCTCGATGGCTTGGTCAACAGCGCCGGCGTCGGGCGCTCCGGCTCGGTTGAAGACACCTCGCTGGAAGAATGGCGCCTGACCAACGCGGTCAACGCCACCGGCACCTTCCTGGGCTGCAAGCACGCGGTTCTGACGATGAAGCACAGCGGCGGCGGCTCGATCGTCAACATCTCCTCGGTGCTGGGCTTGCGCGGCCATGGCAGCGCTGCGGCCTACTGCGCCAGCAAGGGCTCGGTGCGGCTGCTGACCAAGTCGGCGGCGCTGCACTGCGCTTCGCAGGGCTACAACATCAGGCTGAACTCGGTGCATCCGGGCTGGATCGACACGCCGATGATCGCGCCGCGCCTGGAAGGGCCCGATCCCGAAGCAGCCCGCAAACACCTTGCCGCCATGCACCCGATTGGTCGCATCGGCCGGCCCGACGAGATCGCCTCGCTGATCGTGTTCTTGTTGTCGGATGGCGCCAGCCTGATCACCGGCGCGGAATTCGTCGCCGATGGCGGACTTACAGCCTAGGCCTTAATCCCAAAAATCTAGACACTGAGAAATTGTCTCGAGAGCTTCATCGTGTGTCTTCATTCCCTCAATGGCAAGAGGCAGTGTTAGGTGATGCGTTAGTATTAGAACCGGCAAATAGAATCCATCTTTTACTATTTGCCCCCCGCCCATACTTACTATGGCGATAAACAATCGATTGACGTCTTCTTTAGTTAATTTTCTTTTTTGTATAACGTCACTAACATATTCATCGCTAGCCATAAAATTATAGAGAGCCTCGATTCCTTTGTCTTCTTTTCTGCCCGCCCTAATAAGTTGCAGGCTACTTGATATAGGATGTGGTCTATAAAGCTTTCTCGATAGGCGCCTCAAGCGCATTAGACGGCGCCACTCTTTGTCAAAAAGTTTCATGGTAGTCTCAGGGTTGCATAAAATGGTAACCGCATCAACGGTTGGACAATCACATAGATGAATACTGCAACATTGAATGACAAGTTGGGTCTGCAATTTTTAAGGAGCTTCGTAGCTGCGGCGACTATACGAGTCTCTCTTTCACGTATGGCTAGGGTGGCAAACAATTCTACCGTCGCGGTTAGGTTATCCGCAGAAGTAGATCGTCTGAAAAGGCAATATTCGTTCATGTCTCTATTACAGGAAGAGGTTGGAACGGAATTACCTAAAGAGGATTATGAAACTCATTTGGACTTGCTAAATCAATATATAGCTCTTAATCTTGAACTTTGCACAACCATATTGGATAGATTCGAAAAACAAACTAGCTCCGGTTTGGACGTGACTTCAAACATTAATTTTATTTCAAAGGACATTCATACTGTCGAGTGGGAATTGCGCCATCTCTTCCAGCATCTTCTTTAATTGGCTGTTCGATCGGCCAGCAGATCGTGCCACTCCGGGTGGCGCTGGAATTCGACGCGCACGAACGAGCAATACGGCAGGATCTTGGTGCCTTCGGCGCGCGCATCGTCGATGCCGCGTTTGACCAGCGCTTCGGCCAAGCCCTTGCCGCGCATTGCCGGCGGCACATAAGTGTGGCCGATAGCGATCTTGTGGTCGCCGACACTGGAATAAGTCATCTCGGCTTCGCTGCCGTCCAGTCTGATCACATAACGGCCGCCGCCTTGCTCTTGTTCGCGCTCGATCGTGAAATCAGCCATCCGCGCACCTCGTAACTCTACCGGTTTAACGCGCCAGCACGTCCTGCCATTCCTGGTGCTTGTCGATTTGCACCTTGGCGAATGGGCAGGTCGCTGCGATCTTGTAACCGCCTTTGCGCGCATCCTCGATCGCGCGCAACAGCAGCGCCTGGCCCACGCCGCGTCCCTTCAACTCGGGCGGCACCAGAGTGTGATCGATCACGATCTTCTTGGGATCCGGCGTCAGATACGTCATTTCCGCCTCATGGCCATCGACCATCGTGACGTAGCGGCGCTTACCGTCATGCGACTCCTGGCGAATGTCGAAAGCCTCGGCCATGTCAGATCTCCTTGAAGTTGCCGCCACGGCCTTTGCCGGCGGCAAAGCGCGCCGCCCCAGCGCGCGCTTCGGCCTCGATGATCGGCTTGCCGCCTTGGCCCTCGGCAATCAACGCCTCGCGCAGCTCGTGATCCCATTGCAGATAAGCCGACATGCGGTCGGCCCGCATGCACAATTGCGGGAAGCGCGCGATCTCGCCCGCCAGCTTCTCGGCTTCCGCGCGGCCCTGGCCTTTGGGCACGACGCGGTTGGCCAGGCCCCAATCCAGCGCCTCTTTGGCACTTACTGGACGCCCGGTCAGGATCATGTCGAGCGCTCGGCTCATGCCGATCAAGCGCGGCAAGCGCACCGTACCACCATCGATCAGCGGCACGCCCCAACGCCGGCAGAACACGCCGAACGTCGCGTCCTCTTCGGCCACGCGCATGTCGCACCACAAGGCCAGCTCCAAACCGCCGGCCACGGCATAGCCCGCCACCGAAGCGATCACTGGTTTGCTCAACAACGCCCGCGAGGGACCCATCGGCCCAGGACCCGCCGGATCGTCGCGATAGCGCACACCGCCGGTCGCCACCGCTTTCAAATCGGCGCCGGCGCAGAACGTGCCGTGATCGCCGTGGAACACACCGACCAGCGCGTTTGGATCTTTGTCGAACTCCTGCCAGGCTTCGTCCAACTCGACCGCGGTCTTGGGATCGACCGCGTTCCTCGCCTGCGGCCGATCGATGATCACCGTCCAGATCGGGCCGTTCTTCTCGACACGGATGCTCATGTCACATTCCTCCGCTAGGCGATGGTCACGCCACCATCGACCACGATCACCTGGCCAGTCAGGAAGGCGCCGGCGCGCGAGGCCAGCATGACGGCGATGCCGCCGATATCGTCGGGCACGCCGATGCGCTTCAAGGGCGAACGCTCCAGCCGGTTCTCCAGCAGCTTCTCGTCTTCCCACAACGCCTTGGCGAAATCGGTCTTCACCAGGCCAGGCGCGATGGTGTTGACGCGAATGTTGTGTGGTCCCAACTCGATCGCCAAATTGCGCACCAGCGCCATGTCGGCTGCTTTGGAAATGCCGTAAGCGCCTAAGATTGCCGTGCCGCGAATGCCGCCAATGCTCGACACCACGATGATCGCGCCGTCCTTCTTGGCCTTCATGTCCGGCGCGCACAGATTGGCCAGCCAGATATTGCTCAAGATGTTGTTGCGCATGATCTTGTCGAACGCATCGTCCGGCATATTCGCGGTCGGCCCATAATACGGATTGGACGCGGCATTGCAGACCAGGATGTCGATCGGGCCGAAATGCTGGTGCGTTTTATCGACCAAGGCTTCGAGTTGTGCCTTCTCCGAAATATTGGCCGGGATCGCCACCGCCTTGCCGCCGGCCTTGCGGATGCTCTCCGCCACTTCCTCGCAGGCCGGCGCTTTACGGCTGGAGATCACCACCTTGGCGCCTTGCTTGGCCATTTGCTCGGCGATCGATTTGCCGATGCCTTTGCTCGAGCCGGTGATAATGGCGACCTTGCCGGTGAGATCGAACATGCTTTCCTCCCTGTGATTTCGCCCATTGGATTTATGGCGCAGAGTGCCATGCCCATCAGCCCGCGCAAGCGCTTGTTCCGCCAATGCTTTTGCCGCGTTGCAGCGCGCTATGCCGACCGCTAGATTGCCCCTCAATTAGGGTCATAGTTTCAGGGAGGAATGAATATGCGTGGCTTGATGATGGATCGCCCGCTGCTGGTCTCGCAGCTGATCGAATTCGCCGCGGAATATCACAACACCAGCGAGATCGTGTCGCGCACCGTCGAGGGGCCGATCCATCGCTACACCTATGCCGACGCCGCAATGCGCGCGCGCAAGCTCGCTAACGCGCTGAAGGCGCTGGGCGTGCAGACCGGCGACCGCATCGGCACCATGGCCTGGAACGGCTATCGCCATTTCGAAATCTATTTCGCCGTGTCGGGCTCCGGTGCGATCTGCCACACCATCAACCCGCGTTTGTTCCCCGAGCAGATCGTTTACATCGCCAATCACGCCGAAGACAAAGTCATCTTCGTCGATATCAACCTGCTCCCGATCGTCGAGAAATTGCGCGACCAGATGCGCAGTGTTAAGCACGTCGTGGTGATGACCGATCGCGCCCACATGCCCGAGAGCAAGATCCCCGGCCTGTTGTGCTACGAGGAATTGGTCGCGGCGCAAAACGACAAATTCGATTGGCCGATGTTCGACGAGAACACCGCGTCGTCGCTGTGCTACACCTCGGGCACCACGGGTAATCCCAAAGGCGTGCTGTATTCGCATCGTTCGACCATCTTGCACTCCTATGCCATCAACATGGCCGGCGCGATGGGCTTCACCGCCGACGACACCATCCTTCCGGTGGTGCCGATGTTCCACGCCAATGCCTGGGGCATTCCCTATGGCGCGCCGATGGCCGGCGCCAAGCTGGTGTTCCCCGGCTTCAAGATGGACGGCGCCAGCATCTTCGAATTGTTCGACAGCGAGAAGGTCACGATCAGCGCCGGCGTGCCGACGATCTGGTTGGAGCTGCTGCGCTATTGCGACACCAACGGCAAAAAATTGACCAACTTGAAGAAGACCTTGATCGGCGGTTCGGCCGTGCCGCGCGCCATGATCGAGAAATTCGATAAGGATCACGGCGTGTTCGTCATGCAGGGGTGGGGCATGACCGAGATGAGCCCGCTCGGCACCATCACCTCGCTCAAGCGCGGCGAGCATACGCTGCCCAAGGACCAGCAATACGACCTGCAGGCCAAACAGGGTCGCCCGGTCTACGGCGTGGAAATGAAGATCGTCGACGATGCTGGTAAAGACCTGCCCAAAGACGGCGTGGCATTCGGCAATCTGCTGGTGCGCGGCCCCTGGATCTCCAGCGGCTATTTCAAGGGTGAAGGCACCACCGGCTTCACCAAGGACGGCTGGTTCCACACCGGCGACGTCTGCAAGCTCGATCCCGACGGCTACATGGTGATCACCGACCGCTCCAAGGACGTCATAAAGTCGGGTGGCGAATGGATCAGCTCGATCGATATCGAAAATCTGGCGATCGGCTGCCCCGGCGTGCAGGAAGCAGCCGTGATCGGCATCGCCCATCCCAAATGGGACGAGCGGCCGCTGCTGATCATCGTGCGCAAGGAAGGCGCGCATGTCAGCAAGGACGACGTGTTGCAATATTTCGAAGGCAAGATCGCCAAGTGGTGGACACCCGATGACGTGGCCTTCGTCGATCAACTGCCGCACACGGCCACCGGCAAATTGCTCAAGACCAAACTGCGCGAGGACTTCAAGGATTACCGCTTGCCGTCGATCGCCGCCGAATAGCCATCAACAAACAAAAGCTAAAAGGGGAAATCGCCATCATGTCGAGCGATGATCAAGCCGTATTATTTTCTACCGACGGCGATGTCGGTGTCATCACCATCAACAATCCGCCGGTCAACGCGCTGCGCAATGCGGTGCGTACCGGCATCAAGGAAGGCGTCGACAAGTTTGTTGCTGATCCCGCGGTTAAGGCCATCGTGCTGATCGGCGGCGGCCGCACCTTCATCGCCGGCGCCGACATCAAGGAATTCGGCAAGCCGCCCTCGGGGCCCGATCTCAATTCCGTCATCGCCACCATGGAAAACGCGCCCAAGCCGATCGTTGCGGCTTTGCACGGCACGGCGTTGGGCGGCGGTTTAGAGACCGCGTTCGGCGCGCATTATCGCGTCATTGCGCCCACCGGTCGCGTTGGCTTACCTGAAGTGCATCTGGGCCTGCTGCCCGGCGCCGGCGGCACGCAACGCCTGCCGCGCTTGATCGGCGCCAAGGCCGGGCTCGATGCCATCCTGTCGGGCGCGCATATCCCGGCCGCCAAAGCCAAATCCTTGGGCATCGTCGATGAGATCATCGAAGGCGATCTGCTCAAGGGCGCGGTGGCCTACGCGCGCAAGCTGGCAGCCGACAAAGCG
>JBBSNV010000009.1:0-13011 GCA_038260375.1 Reyranellales bacterium | reverse complement strand
GGCCGTGAACAGCCAGCGCGCATTGGCCGGCGCTTCGACCGCATCGGAGTAGGCGCCGATCTGCTTGGCGACGCCGATATTGTGAATCGTATTCATTTTTATTTTCTCGCTGCTCGCTCAAGGTTCAATGACCTTGTGCGGATTCATGATGTTGTACGGATCGAGCGCGCGCTTGATCTTGCGCATGACGTCGAGCTCGGTCTTGGAGCGATAATGCTCCAGCTCCTCCAGCTTCATGCGGCCGATGCCGTGCTCGGCCGAGATCGAGCCGTTCATCGCCACCACGATGTCGTGCACCACGCGGTTGATCTCGTCCCAGCGCGCCAGGAATTTCGCGGTGTCGGCGCCGATCGGCTGGGTGATGTTGAAATGGATGTTGCCGTCGCCCAGATGGCCGAACGGCACCAGGCGGGCGCCCGGAATCGCTGCCATGACGGCGGCGCTGGCGCGCTCGAGGAACTCCGGCACCGCGGCCACCGGCACCGAAACGTCGTGCTTGATCGAGCCGCCTTCGTATTTCTGCGCGCCGGAATAGGCCTCGCGCATTTTCCAGAAAGTCGCGCGCTGGGCTTCGCTCTGCGCCATGGCGCCGTCCAGCACCAAGCCTTGCTCGATCGAGTCGCCCAGGAACGCTTCCATCTTCGCCGTCAGCCCGCCATCGGCGCGGGTCGAACTCCATTCCATCAGCACGTACCATTGATGCGCTTCGGCCAAGGGATCGGTCATGCCGGGCGTGTGGCGCAGCACGAAGTCCAAGCCCATGCGGCCCAGGATTTCGAACGAGGTGACGTTGTCCTCGCCCGCTTGCCGTGCCGCCGCCAACAATTGCACCGCGACGGTGGGATCGGGCACGGCCAGGAACGCGGTGGCGATCTCCTTGGGCTTGGGGAACAGCTTCAACACCGCCTTGGTGATAATGCCCAACGTGCCTTCGGCGCCCATGAAGAGTTGTTTCAGATCATAGCCGGTGTTGTCTTTCTTCAGGCTGCGCAGCCCGTTCCAGATCTGGCCGTCGGGCAGCACCACTTCCAAGCCCAGCACCAGATTGCGCGCGTTACCGTAATGCAGCACCTGGATGCCGCCGGCATTGGTCGACAGATTGCCGCCGATCACGCAGGAGCCTTCGGCGCCCAGGCTGAGCGGGAACAGCCGGTCGTGCTCGGATGCGACCTGTTGGATGGTCTGCAAGATCACGCCGGCCTCGACCGTCATGGTGTAGTTGAGCGGATCGACAGCGATGATCTTGTTCATGCGCGCCAACGACAGCACCAATTCGCCACCATGCTCGAAGGGCAGGGATGCACCGACCAGCGAGGTGTTGCCGCCTTGCGGTACCAGCGGCACGCGCGCCTCGGCGCAGAGTTTCACCACGGCAGCGACTTGTTCCACAGTGGCCGGCTTGATCACCATCGGCGTCTTGCCGGTGAACAGGTCGCGCCATTCGACCAAATGCGGCTGCATCGCCTCGGGGTCGGTGATCGCGCCCTTGTCGCCGACGATGCTGCGGATTTTGTCCAGCAGCGCTTGTGGAATGGCGGGGCGGTCGGAAACCAGACGGGGAGCCAGCGACATAGAGCGTTCCTCGAACATCGGTGGACGCCGTTTGGCCGGCGTTCCATGCTGCGCCATGGAGTCTATTGAGTTTTGGTACGACTTCGCCAGCCCTTACTCGTACATGGCAGCCGAGCGCATCGGGCGCCTGGCGGCGGACGCGGGCGTGGTGGTGCGGTGGCAGCCCTTCGTCATCGGCCCGATCCTGAAATTGCGGCCGGGCCATGCCTCCGCGACGCAGGACGCGCCGCCGGCGCAAAAAGCCTATCGCCGGCGCGACGTCGAGCGCAGCTGCGCGCAATACGGCATCGGCTTGAATTGGCCGACGACCTATCCGCGCAACGGGTTGTTGGCGGCGCGGGTGGCGTTGGCGGCATCGGACGCGTGGCGCGAGCGCTTCAGCCTTGCGGTCTATCGCGCCAATTTCGTCGAGGACCGCGACATCGCCGACGCGGCTACCATCCTTGCGGTGCTGCGCGAGATCGGCCAGGACGCGGATGTGGTGCTGGAGGCGGCACTGGCGCCAGCCAATAAAGCGTTGTTGGTCGAGCGCGTGAACCAAGCCATCGCCCAAGACATCTTCGGCGCACCCAGTTTCGTGGTCGGTCCCGAGCTGTTCTGGGGTAACGACCGGCTGGAGGATGCGCTACAATGGACGAAACATCTTTAACCAGGAGTTCATCGTGGCCAAGAAAGTCGCTGTCGTTGTTGGTAGTTTGCGCAAGGGATCGTTCAGCCGGCTGGTGGCCAAGACCTGCGCCGAAGTAGCGCCCGATTCGTTGAGCTTCGAGTTTATCGATATCGGCAAGGTCTCGCTCTACAACCAGGATCAGGACACGGACAACCCGCCGGCTTCGTGGAAAGAGTTGCGCGACGCCATCCGGCCCTGCGACGCGGTGTTGTTCTTCACCCCGGAATACAATCGCGGCCTGCCCGGCGTGTTGAAGAATGCCGTCGATATCGCCTCGCGGCCCTACGGCAAGAGCGCGTGGGACGCCAAGCCTTGTGCCGTGGTCTCGGTCTCGCCCGGCGCGATGGGCGCGTTCGGCGCCAACCACCATCTGCGCCAGTCTTTGGTGTTCTTGAACATGCCGGCCATGCCGCAGCCCGAAGCTTATGTCGGCAACGCCGCCAAGATGTTCGACGAAGGCGGCAAGATGACCAACGACGCCACGCGCGAATTCCTGACCAAGTTCATGGCCGCTTACGCCATCTGGGTCGCGCGGCACACGCCGCAATAGCCGTCAGTGCGAATGGCGATGGTGGCTGTCGGGCGTGTGCGCATGGCTGTGGCGCCGTGGATTATGGACATGTTTGTGACTGTGCGCGACGCCCGGCGCGACATAATCGCCATGCTGATGATCGTGATGCGCGTCGTCATGCACGTGGTTGTGTTCGTGCTCGAGCCGATCGTGCTGGTGCTCGTGTTCGTGGCGTTCGGTCAAATGCAGCCACACGCCAATTCCCATCAAACATCCCGCCGCGATTAACTGCACCGACAGGCTGTCGCCGAATAAAGGGATGGCGACCAACGCACCAATGAACGGCGCAATCGAGAAATAGGCGCCGGTGCGGGCGGCGCCGAGATGGCGTAAGGCGAACACGAACAATGCCAGGCTGACGCCGTAGCCCAGGAAGCCAATCGCCGCGCCGGCGGCAGACAACGATAAAGATGGCAGCGCATCGCCCGCCAGCAGACCGATGCCCAGGCTGACCGGTCCAGCGACCAGGCCTTTGACCATGGCGATCTGCACCGGATCGGACAGCGAGACCTTGCGGGTCAAATTGTTGTCGAGCGCCCAAGCCAAACAGGCGCCGACGATGGCCAGCGGTCCGATCAATTCGCTCGATTGGAAACCGCTGCGCCAGTTCAGCACGATGGCGCCGGCCAAAATGAACGCCATGCCGATGGCGATGCGGCGGTCGAAGTTTTCGCGAAACAGGAACCAAGCGAACAGCGCCGTCGCCACGCCTTCCAAGGTCAGCAACAGCGACGCCGACGACGCATCGGTGTGCTGCAGGCCGATTAGCAATAGGACAGGACCGGCCACACCGCCGGCGACAATGGCCGCTGCGAGCCACGGCACGTCCCTGCGCGTCAAAGCCGCTTCCGTGCGCACACCGCGCAACCTCATGGCGGCACGCACCAACGCCAGTCCACCGCCGGCGCCGATATAGAGCGTGCCGGCCAAAATCCACGGGCTGACAGTGCCGACCAGCAGCTTGGCCGCCGGCGTCGACAGGCCGAACAGGACCGCCGCGCCCAGCGCGTATAACGCCATCTTGGAATTCATCACAGTAGCCTATCGCAAATTTGCGCGATAGCGAACCGCCGCCATTTCTAGCGCGGCGCCGCCGCCCGCTTTAAGCGATCGTTGATCGCCTCGCCCAGCCCGTCTTTGGGAATCGGCATCACCGCGATGCGCTGCAAGCCTGGGCGATCGAGCGCACGCAACATGGCGAACAGATTGGCCGCGGCTTCGGTCAGGTTGCCAACAGCGCTGAGATTATAAGTCAGCGCCGCACCACTCGGCACGTGAGGACCGAACGCCAGCAAACCCTCGATGTTCGACACGTCGGTCGCGTTCAGCCGCAAGGGCAAGGATGGCGCGTAATGGCTTTCCATCATGCCCGGCGAATGCAGTGTCTCACCCGATGGTGCGGCCAGTTTGCCGATCAACGCTTCGATGCGGTCGCGCGCGATGCCACCGGGCCGCAACAGCTTGGCCGTGTCGCTCGACAGATCGACCACGGTCGATTCGAGACCCACCAGACACGGCCCGCCGTCGACGATCATCTCGACCTGGTCACCGAGCGATTGCGCGACGTGCTGCGCCGTGGTCGGGCTGATCGCGCCAGACCGATTGGCCGAGGGTGCCGCGATCGGCCGGTCGATCGCGCGCAGCAACGCTTGCGCCATCGGATGGGCCGGCACGCGAATCGCCGCCGTATCCAAACCGGCGCTGGCCAGCAGCGACAAGGTGCAATCGGCACGGCGCTTCAGCACCAAGGTCAGCGCGCCGGGCCAGAACGCTTTGGCTAATGTCTCGGCGCGATCGTTCCATTCGACATGGCGTTGCGCGGCTGGCGCGTTCAGCACATGGGCGATCAGTGGGTTGAAGCTGGGCCGCTGCTTGGCGGCGAAGATGCCCGCCACGGCTTGATCGGAGGTGGCGTCGGCGCCCAGACCGTAGACGGTCTCGGTCGGAAACGCGACCAGCCCACCGCGCCGCCAGATCGCGGCGGCTTCGACGATGGTGTCGGCGCTGGGTTCGATGATGCGCATGGCGGAGAGCCATAGCACTGGCCGCGAACGACTGCCATGCCGAGAACGCACGTCGCATTCGCAGCCGCTGACGCTATGCTGCGGCGTCCCGCATGCTCAAGCCTGTCCCGAGAGAATGACCCCGCCCGATCGCCCGCCATTCCGGCTGAACTCGTCCCGCCCGATCACGTCCCGCCTGGTCACGCGCCCTCTGATCACACCGTTACGCGCGATCTGGGTCGGCATCACCCTGCAATCTATCAGCGACGAGGTGTTCCGCCTGGCCATGGTGTGGATGGCGATCGGCCTGGTCGGCACCACCGCCAGCGCCTTGCCAGCGATTCAATATCTCTGTGCTTTCTTCATCGGCATGACCGCCGGCGCGGTGGCCGACCGTTTCGCGCCGCGCACCACCATGGTCAGCGTCACCCTGGTGCGCGCGGGCTTCGTGCTGTTGCCGCTGATCGCGGGCTGGCTGATCGAGCCGTCTTTCTCGGTGCTGGTGATCGCCGCGATCGGCGTTGCCGGCATGAGCGCGTTCTTCAATCCCGCCATGCATGCCTCGGTGCCGCGTCTGGCCAAGGTGCCGGGCGAGATGCGAACCATCAACGCCATGTTCGACGTCACTTTCCGCATCGCGCGGTTGGTCGGTCCGTTCCTGGGCGGCGTACTGGCCTGGGTGCTGCCGGTCGAACAGTTCCTGCTGGTGGCCTCGGCCGGCATGGCGCTGGCCAGCCTGTCGCTGTCTTTCGTCGGGCCGCAATTGAGCACGCCGTTCGAGCGCCCGGTGGGCGAGAGCGCCGATACCTTGCTGGCGCGGCTGGGCCGCGGCTTCGTCATCGTGCGGCGCGACGAGGTCGTGCGGCTGTTGCTGATGGGCAATGTCTACGTCATCGGGCTGTGGACCTTGGCCATCACCCTTGGTCTGGCGATGCTGATCGAGCAGCAACCGCCCAGCGGCTTCGCCGACCGGCCGCTCTTCGCACTCAGCCTGGTGCTGGGCATCTACGGCCTGGGCGACATCGTTTCCAACGTGATTGTGTCGCGCTCCCATCCGCGCGACCGCTGGGCCTTCATGCACAGCGGCTATGTCATCATGGGGCTGGGCATCGTGGCGCTGCCGCTGCCGTTAATGCTTGGCCTGGGCGGCGCCGAGCTGCCGCTGATGATGGTGCTCAGCGCCATCACCGGGCTGGGCGGCCCGCGCTTCTTCCTGTTGATGCTGAACGAAATGCAGATGCGCATCACCGGCACCGACCTTACGGCGCTGCTGCGCCTGCGCGTAGCGTTGCAAGCGGCGGCGATGTCGGTGGGCTCGATGGTCGGGCTGGTGCTGTTTACCGCCATCGGTCCGGGTTGGACCTTGATCCTGTGCGGCTTGGCCATTTTCGCGCTGGCGGTGCTGGGTTGGCGCGCCCGCCCGGCGGAGATGCGGGTCTAGTAAATTCGTCCCCCGGCCAAGCTGTCCTTGCACCACGCAAGGTCCGCGCATGGGCGCGTTCATCAAGCTCTACGGCAGCGATAACGTCGCGGCGTTGATCGATCGGGCGCTGGCGGGCGAGGACCTGTCGCGGGCGGCACAAGCATAGGCGTATTTCAATCCGACGGGGTGTAGGCTTTCCCTGCCGGATGTTCCGGGCGAGGAGGGAGAATGCCTGATCTTTCCAGTCTCTGTGACAATCTCAAAGCGATTCGCGACGGCCACCATGGCCTGGGCGACAAGATCCAATCGCAAATCGACGAGTTGATCGCCGCGCTCGACGAACTTCTGGTCGGCCACTATCGCGACCTATTCCGTCGCGGACTCGCGGACGCCAAAACGCCGGAAGAAAGACTGCGAGCCGTCGAACGGGCGCGGGCCGAGCTGCTGGGAAATTACGAAAAATTGCTCAGGAGGGCGGTGGAGCTTGCCGTCGGTGGCGGCGTGCCGGTTGACTTCTGGCCGACCAAGGCGCTGGAACTCTATTTCAAGCTTGTTGCGCTGATGCGGGCTTTGCTTGCGCTCAGGGCCGGCGAACGCGAAATCGGCGTCGTGATCGAGCAATGGTGCCGCTAGCCCAGCGCAAATGAGGGTCTAGTAAATTCGTCACCCCCGGCCATGTTGTCATTCTTATGACGACGCGAGCCGGGGCCTATTTTTAATCACATGACGGCCGTCATTTTTGGAGACATCGGCCCCGGGTCTCACTCGTTTGCCTGGGGTGACGGCTTTACTTTTTCCAACCCGCGTCTTTCCAACTCCCCGTCTTTCCAGCCCCAAGCGACGAAATGCGGATTGCGGAACGATGGCTTGCCATAGGTGACCGGCGCGCCGTCCATCGTCGTGACGCGTCCGCCCGCTGCTTCCAGCACCGCTTGGCCCGCCGCGGTGTCCCACTCCATGGTGGGTCCGAAGCGCGGGTAGAGATCGGCTTCGCCCGCCGCAATGCGGCAGAATTTCAGCGACGAGCCCGCCTGCTTGCGCTCGGCGATGCGAAATTGCGTCAGGAAATCTTCCAACTCGGGATCGCGATAGGAGCCGTGGGTGCGGCTGGCAAACACCGTGATGCCGTCGGCTGATGGCGCTCGCGTGGCGATGCGGCGTGCCTCCGCTTGGCCCTGCAACAATTCGGCATAGGGCATCTCGCCCCAGTTCAAGCCGCGCCACAAACTCTGCGTCGCCGGCGCCAGCACCACGCCCAGCACCGTGCGGCCATCGGCCACCAGCGCGATGTTGACAGTGAACTCGCCGTTCTTCTTGACGAACTCCTTGGTGCCGTCGAGCGGATCGACCAGCCAGAATACGCCGGCCTTGGTGTCGGGCTCGCGCCCCGCCGCCATCTCTTCCTCGGCGATCACCGCGATGTCGGGTGTCAGTCCCTTCAAGCCTTTGAGGATGATCGCTTCGGCGGCATGGTCGGCCGCGGTGACCGGCGATTTGTCGTCCTTATGCGTCACGTCGAACGGCAACGCATAAACCTTCATGATCGCGACGGCGGCCTGTTGCGCCAGCGCGCTGATCTCGTGCAACAAATCTTTGGTAGCCAGACGGTGACCGATTTCTTGCGCGACAGGGTTATTCGCCATGGAATTCACTGCGCCGCGACGGCGTTGTCGACCGCGGCAGAGGCGCGCTTGAGGTTGGTGGCTTCGGCAATGCTCAGCGGCTTCTCGCCGGCCAGAGTGGTGCGGTGCAGTTCGCGGCGATAACCGTCGTAATCGTTGATGGCGTAATGCTGGGTGCAGCGATTGTCCCACATCGCCAGGGTGCCGACGCTCCAGCGATAGCGGCAGGTGAACTCCGGCCGCGTCGCATGGGCATAGAGATACGATAGCAGGGGCGCGCTTTCGGCTTCGGTCATGTCCTTGAAGCGGATGGTATAGACCTGGTTGACGTAGAGCGCGCGCCGGCCGCTCTCGCCATGCACCCGCACCACCGGATGGGCGGTCTCGCTCTCGGCTTCCTCGCCGGTGCGGATCTTCATCGAGCGCGCCTGGCTCTTGTCGGCGTAGATGCCCTTGCGGCCATAAGGGCGCTTGGCGCTGTGCATCGCCTCCAGCCCGTCGAGCATGCTGCGCAGGCCGGGCGACAGGGTGTTGTAGGCGAGATACTGGTTGGTCCACATTGTGTCGCCGCCGTGGGGCGGCAGTTCCAGCGCGTAGAGGAAGGTGCAGGCCGGCGGCTTGTCCTGGAAGCTCCAATCCGAATGCCAGTTGCCGCCGAAATTGGCTTTGCGCTTTTCGTCGGCCTCCTTGATCACCGCCAGCACATGGGGATGCTCGGTGGCGATGGCATCGACGAACGGCTCGATACCGAACGGCCCCATCGCCGCGGTGAACCGCTCCAACGCGGCGTCGCTCAGTCTCTGGCCGGGGAAGAACAGCACCAGATGCTCGAGCCAGGCGCGGCGGATTTCCGCCAGGGTGGCGTCATCGAGCGGCTGGCCGAGATCGACGCCGAACACCTCCGCGCCCAGCGCGCCGGATACGCGCTTGATTTCAATGCGTGTGATGGGCATGGGGCTATTCCTCTACGCAATTCGCGATCTTTCGCGAATTGTCGCCTGTGGAGAGGAGAGGGGCAAGAGCGAGAAGGTCCGGAACGCCTTATCGCGTAGGGCGCGACATCATAAGCGCGTACCCAAATCCGAATGGATGCGAGTCTGATGGCGGCTAAGTAGTTGGCTGCGAGCTTGTAATACCGGATTGCGACGCGCCGACATTGCTTGGTCTGGTTCAAGAGTACGCCGCCGGGACTTGTCACAGGCCCCACTCTGGGGCAGATTTTCGATCTCGCTGGGTTCATGTGGCGAATGTTGGCTACATCCCTCTTTTTGACACACACGAAGCATTGCTTCGGGCGTTCGATGCACAACCGAATCAGGGGCACCATGACGATCACGCCATCGATGAATCCCGTTGAAGAGCTTTCACCGTGGTGGGGGCGCGCGGTCGCGCTGACATTTGTTCTCGGTTTCGGCGTTCTGATCCTCTTGACTCTCAAGGCTTACCAAAATGCGCCGCCCATCCCCGACCGCACCGTCGATGCCTCCGGTCAAGTCGTGTTCAGCGGCGATGACATCCGTGCAGGGCAAGGGGTATTTCTCAAATACGGCCTGATGGACAATGGCACGATCTGGGGCCATGGGGGCTATCTCGGGCCAGATTTTAGTGCAGCCGTTCTGCATCATTGGGCGCTCGATCTGGCCGGTCACGTGGCGCAGACGCGCTTCGCAAAAAGCTACGATGTGCTCTCGGGCGATGAGCGAGCCGCTGTCGACGGCGAAGTCGCAGCGCTGCTAAAAACCAACAGATACGACCCTGCCACTCAGACGCTCACATTGCTGCCGGCAGGTGCAGAAACGTTCACCGGCGAAATTGGCCGTTGGAAAGCATATTTCGAAAAGCCGGAAGGCAACGGCGGATTGTCGGCAAACCTGATTTCGGACCCGAAGGAGCTACACCAACTCACCGCTTTTTTCACCTGGGCGGCGTGGGGCTCGGTCGCACAGCGCCCCGGCACGACACACTCCTATACCAACAATTTTCCTTACGATCCGCTGGCGGGAAATCATCCTCCAGGAGCGGCGCTGCTGTGGACTGGCATCAGTTTCATTTTCCTGCTGGGCGGAATCGCCATCGTCTTGTTGGCGTTCGGAAAATTCGACTATCTGGGCTGGCACGGCGAACCGGCTCCGATCGAACGATGGGTGCTGAGCGGCTCGCAAAAGGCGACGCTTAAATACATGGGCGTTGCGGCGATCTTGCTTCTGGGCCAGACGTTTTTCGGCGCCGGTGTGGCGCATTATCGCGCTGATCCCGGCAGTTTTTTCGGCTTCGATCTTGCTGCCTGGTTACCCAGCAATCTGCTGCGCACATGGCATTTGCAGTCCGCAATCTTCTGGATCGCGACGTCCTATGTCGCAGGCGCCTTGTTTGTCGCCGAATTGCTCGGCGGCGCGAGCCCGCGACATCAGAAATTGGGTATCCATCTGCTGTTCGGTGCGGTTGCGCTTGTGATTGTTGGCAGCATGTTCGGCGAGTGGGCGGGCATCCTGCAATGGTTACCAGCGAGCTGGTTCTGGTTTGGCGACCAGGGTTGGGAATATCTGGAGCTTGGTCGTTTCTGGCAGATATTGCTCGCCGTGGGGCTGCTATTCTGGTTCTTCCTCGTCTGGCGTGCGGTTGCTCCGGCCCGGCGCGACCCGACGCGTCGTGGCTTCGCCAATTTCTTCCTTATCGCGGCTTTTGCCATACCGCTGTTTTACACGCCGGCGCTTTTCTACGGCGCGGAGACTAATTACACGGTCGTCGACGCCTGGCGATTCTGGATCATCCATCTGTGGGTGGAAGGTTTCTTCGAATTCTTCGTCACGGTGATGGTCGCCGTTATGTTCTATAAAATGGGTCTGGTGCGCCGAATCACGGCCCTGCGCACAATCTATCTGGATGCGATCCTCTATTTTGGCGGCGGGCTGATCGGCACGGGTCACCACTGGTACTGGACTGGGCAGACAGAGGTGAACATGGCGTTTTCCGCCACGTTCTCCGCGCTGGAAGTCGTGCCGCTCATTCTTATCACGCTGGACGCCGGGGCCTTTGTGAGGGCCACGCGCGGCAGCGACAGCATGGTCGAGCGCCATCGTTGGACGTTCTATTTCTTGATGGCGGTCGGATTCTGGAATTTTCTCGGCGCGGGCGTTTTCGGCTTTCTCATCAACACGCCGATTGTTAGTTACTACGAGGTCGGCACGATTCTAACTCCTAATCACGGCCATGCCGCGATGATGGGAGTATTCGGAATGCTGGGCGCGGGACTTATGGTATTCGTCCTGCGCGAAGTCGTGACGGACGACGTCTGGCGCAGACTATCGGGGCTGATACGCGTGGCATTCTGGGGTCTGAACGTTGGCCTGGCGATGATGGTATTCCTCAGCCTTTTTCCAGGCGGCATTTTGCAAGTAATCGATGTGGTCGAGCACGGTTACTGGCATGCACGCAGCCTCGCCTATCTCGCGAGTCCGCTTGCGCGCACGCTGGAATGGATGCGGATGCCGGGTGATCTCGTCTTCATGTTTATTGGTGCACTGCCGCTGGCCGCCGCCCTTGGTTGGGGCTACCTGTCACTTTGGCGCAAACCCAGCATCAGGTGACAGATCTGGAACACTAATGGTCGCAACTAGAAAGCTGTCTATTTCTAGATCGCGAAGCGGTACACACCTCGTGGCAATCTCATGGACGAAACCTCGAGCGAGGGATTGCGTATGATCGGCCGCGATGGTGCATCGACGTTAAAGCGAATTTTATCGCCCCATCCATTAAATCGTTCGCTAATTTCGCCCCTTACTCGCTCAGAAATTTGATTCAGCACTAATTCGAATTTTTTCTGTCGGCCGCCCACAGGCTTGAATTAGACAGTAGATAGCGTGTTCAATTTCCCTGAAATCGTTTTGCGGAATGTTTTCCGCATCCATATTTCGTTCTTTCGAAGAATATTCATTGCCGCGTCTGCTTTTGTGTTGTGCGCAAACCGCGGGGCATTTGTCCTCGCTTTTAAGATGCGGTCATATGCAGATGGCAAGAATATTTTCGTCATCAATGTCGCGTCGTGGCTCAAGTCCATATCTCGCCTTTATTGTCTTTCTATTGCCTAAGCCAATTATGGCATTGGCAATCGCGATAGCGTAGGAATCCCTCATGCCACACGCACTTCCCCTCGGCATCCTGTGCGCCATTCCCGAAGAGCTGAAGCATCTGGAGGATCGCGACGACGGCAGCGAGGTGGTGGGCGGGCTAGTGTTCCATCGCGGCCGCATCGAGGGCCTGCCGGCGGTGTTCGTCGAGACCGGCATCGGCAAGGTCAACGCCGCGACCACCGCCACCATTTTGGTCTCACATTTCCATTGCCGCGCGCTGTTGTTCTGCGGCGTGGCCGGCGGCTTGGACCCCGCGCTTGGCATCGGCGACGTGGTGGTGGCGACGCGGCTGGTGCAGCACGATTACGGCGCGCTGCAAAGCGGCGGCCGCATCGCCGTCTATCAGCCCGGTATCCCGCCGTTTCCCGGCTATGACGCGACGCATGGCTACGACATGCCGGGCGCGTTACAGGAGAAATTGCGCGCGCGATTGTCGGGGTTGGCTTTGCCGGCGATCGCCACAGCAGTGAGCGGCGCCGCACCGCGTCAACCTCAAGTTCATTTCGGCACGGTGCTGACCGGCGACAGCTTCGTCAACGACGAGGCCGAGCGCCGACGCCTGCAAACTACATTCAATGCTTTGGCGGTGGAGATGGAAGGCGCGGCGGTGGCGCAAGTCGCCCAGCGCTTTCGCTTGCCGTGGCTGGTGGTGCGCTGCCTGTCGGATCTGGCCGGCGCCGACAGTCACATCAATTTCGGCGCCTTCATGCCGCTGGTGGCCGAGGCCGCCGCCTTGGTGTTGCGCCGGGCCGTCAGTGAGTTTTAGCGATAAATGCCGTAGCGGCCGAATTCCCCGGCCACGCTGGAGCTCATGCCCTTGGCCTTCTTGATGTCAGCGTAGCCCGAGCGATCGCCGTTATCGAGCTTGGCCACGCCGCGCCCGAACAACGCGGTGGCCTGGTCCGGCTTGATCTGAAGCACCGCATTGTAATCGGCCACCGAACGATCGAAGGCGCGCATCTTGCGATAAGTAAAGCCGCGGCTCTCCAGGCTGGCGATGTCGGTCGGCTTGAGTTTCAG
>JBBSNV010000008.1:0-13072 GCA_038260375.1 Reyranellales bacterium | reverse complement strand
GAGCGTCCCGAGGAAGTCACCGAGATGCAGCGCAGCGTGCGCGGCGAAGTGATCTCGTCGACCTTTGACGAGCCCGCTGTGCGTCACGTGCAGGTCGCCGAGATGGTGATCGAGCGCGCCAAGCGCCTGGTCGAGCACAAGCGCGACGTCATCATCCTGCTCGACTCCATCACCCGCCTGGCGCGTGCCTACAACACCGTGGTGCCGAGCTCGGGCAAGGTGTTGACCGGCGGCGTCGATGCCAACGCTCTGCAGCGGCCTAAGCGCTTCTTCGGCGCCGCGCGCAACATCGAGGAGGGCGGCTCACTCACCATCATCGCCACCGCGCTGATCGATACCGGCAGCCGCATGGACGAAGTGATCTTCGAAGAATTCAAAGGCACCGGTAACTCCGAAATCATTCTCGACCGCAAACTATCCGACAAGCGCACCGTCCCGGCCATCGACATCACCAAGTCGGGCACGCGCAAGGAAGAGCTGCTCGTCGACAAGGCGACCTTGGGCAAGATGTGGGTGCTGCGCCGCATTCTCATGCCGATGGGCGTGGTCGATGCCATGGAATTCCTGGTCGACAAGCTCAAGACTTCCAAGAACAACGCCGATTTCTTCGGCACGATGAATCAGTAACGGCCGACCATGACGGCGCCGACCAAGACCCTCCGTTCGCTGGACGATCTGGTCGCCGCCGGCTTGGTCGAGGCCGAGCGCGCCCAAGCGCTCAAGCCGGTGGTCGAACGCTTCCAGATTGCGATCACCCCCGCCATGCTGGGCTTGATCGAGGACAGCGCAAGTCCGGCCGACCCCATCGCCGCGCAATTCCTGCCCGATCCGCGCGAGGCCATCGTGGCGCCGGAAGAGCTGGCCGATCCGATCGGCGATGCTGCGCACTCGGCCGTGCCGGGTATCGTGCATCGCTACCCCGACCGCGTGCTGCTGCTGCCGACGCATGTCTGCGCGGTCTATTGCCGCTTCTGTTTCCGCCGCGAGACCGTCGGTCCCGATGGCGGCACTTTGAGCGAAGCGCAGCTTGATGCAGCACTAGGTTATATCGAAGCGCGTCCCGAAATTTTCGAAGTAATCCTGTCGGGCGGCGACCCCCTGGTGTTGTCGCCGCGACGCATCGCAGAGATCGCGGCGCGGCTGTCGGCGATCGAGCATGTCAAAGTGATCCGCCTGCACAGCCGCGTGCCGGCGGTCGATCCCGGCCGTATCACGGCGGAACTGGTCGCGGCGCTGCAATCGGCCAAAGCGGTTTACGTCGTGCTGCACGTCAATCACGCACGCGAGCTGTCTGCTGCGGCGATCGGCGCCTGCGCGCGGCTGATCGATGCCGGCATCCCGATGTTCGCCCAAACGGTGCTGCTCAAGGGCATCAACGACGATGCCGCCACCTTGGAGGCGCTGTTCCGCAGCTTGCTGGCCAACCGCATCAAGCCCTATTACCTCCATCACGGCGACCTAGCGCAGGGCACCAGCCACCGGCGCAACGACCTGGAGGCCGGGCAGGCCATCCTGCGCCGTCTGCGCGGTAGGCTCTCCGGACTGGCCCAGCCGACCTATGTGCTGGACATCCCGGGCGGTCACGGCAAGGTGCCGATCGGGCCGGGTTATGTTCACCGCAGTCTGGGCAGTCCGGGCAGCGCCGACGGCGCAATCGAGGTTGAAGACCCGCACGGCCAGCGCCATCCCTATCCGCCACAGCGGGACTAATCGCGCCTGACGGGCGCCCACGGGTGCCCCATGGGCGGCCGTGTTACGGCGCGGCGATTTTGTCCTTGCCGGTTTACCGGCCGGGCCGTAAGTCTCTGGCCGCCGCCGTTTCGGCGCCGTCATCGATGGATCGCATGCGTTTTTCTTCCGCCGTTTTGTGCCTGACCTTGGCTGTGGCGCTGCCCAGCCCGACCTTCTCCCAGACCAAGACCCACCCCTCGCAAACCGCCTTTGCCACGGCCGCCGCTGCCGGCGCCAAGAAGCCGGGCGACACGGTGAACTTCACCTACAAGCAGAGCTATTTGACCAAGACCGCGGTCGACACCGTCAAGCGCCAGGCCGAATGGCTTAAGGCGCATCGCGAGATCAAGATTCGGCTGGAATGCTTCACCGACGACGATTTCGAGGCGATGGACGCGCTGTCGTTCGGTGACACGCGTTGCCGCGCGGTCGAAACCTTACTGATCAAGAACGGCGTTGCCGCCAGCCGCATCACCGCCGCATCGTTCGGCAATCAACGGCCCGTGCTCAAGGACGCCAAGACCCAGGAAGAGCACGCCCAGAACCGGCGCGTCGTCACCTCGCTGGTGGCTCCCTGACATAACCGAACATGCACAACGAAAAGGCCGCTGATGACGGCCTTTTTGTTGTCTGCAATGAGCGACGGCGATTAAGGGATGATCACCGTCGAGCCGGTGGTCTTGCGGCCTTCCAGGTCGCGATGCGCTTGGACCACGTCGTCGAGCTTGTACTTCTGGTTGACGCGAATCTTCACCTTGCCCGAGGCCACCATCTTGAACAGCGCGTTGGCGCTGGCCAGCAGGTCTTTGCGCGTCGAGGTGTAGCTCATCAAGGTCGGGCGCGTGACGTAGAGCGAGCCCTTGGCCGACAGAATGCCGAGATCGACCGGTCCCACCGAACCCGACGAATTGCCGAAGCTGACCAACAGGCCGCGCGGCGACAAGCAATCGAGCGAACCCGACCAGGTATCCTTGCCCACCGAGTCGTAAACCACCGGCACACCCTTGCCCTTGGTGATTTCCTTGACGCGCTCGACGAAATTCTCGCGGCTCGACACCACGGTCCAAGTCGCGCCGTGCTTTTTGGCCAGCGCCGCCTTCTCGTCGCTCGAGACCACGCCGATCACCTTGGCGCCGATCGCCTTGGCCCATTGGCAGAAGATCAGGCCGACGCCGCCCGCCGCGGCATGCAACAAGCAGATCTCGCCCTTCTTCAGTCTGTAGGTCCGGCGCAGCAGATATTCGACCGTCATGCCTTGCAGCATCATGGCGGCGGCTTGCTCGGCCGATACGCCCTTGGGCAGCTTGACCAAGCCATCGGCCGGCATGACACGGGCTTCGGCATAGGCGCCGATCGGACGACCGGCATAGGCCACGCGGTCGCCGACCTTGACGTCCTTGACGCCGGGGCCGACCGCCTCGACCACGCCGGCGCCTTCCATGCCGATGCCGCTGGGCAGTGGGGCTGGATAGAGGCCGGAGCGGAAATAAGTGTCGATGTAGTTCAGGCCGATCGCGGTATGGCGCACCAGCGCCTCGCCCTTGCCCGGCTTGCCCAAGGGCATGTCCTCGAGCTTCAGCACTTCGGGCCCGCCGGTTTGATGGATGCGAACGACCTTGGTCATGAAATCCTCCCGTTGGAACAACGATTTGGCGGCAGCTTAGCCTGCGGGTCAGGGCTGCGCCAGCGGCCTGGGATAATCCGGGAACGTGTCAGGAAGCTGTCAACCAAGCGGCGCAGGATACGCCTACGAACGGTTGCTCCGACGCCGCGCAAGCGGCGGCCCAACCCCCGGAAGACCCGCAATCGTTTGTCTTTCAGTCCGCTGAAAGGGACCGTCAGAGACCGGCCGTCGCAACCCTGCAGCGACGGTCGGTCTCTCGGTCTTTCCCCGCCTCAAATCCCGCCTGCGTTTCACGTCTCCATTCACACCATCGTGTGCTTGCTTGGCACCAGCCTGTTGCGCCACCATATTTGGCGCACACCGAAAAGCAGGAGGGCGGAATGGCTGCCACCAAGCAGAACGAAACCTTTGCCGTGCAGAAAAGCGACGACGAGTGGAAGCGCGAGCTGACGCCGGAGCAATATCGCGTGCTGCGCAAGCACGGCACCGAGCGGGCCGGCACCAGCCCGCTCGATCGCGAGAAGCGGCCCGGCACCTTTGCTTGCGCCGGCTGCGGCGAACCGCTGTTCGACATGGCGACCAAATTCGACAGCGGCACCGGCTGGCCCAGCTTCTACGCGCCCATGCCCGGGGCCGCCGGCACCACGACCGACCGCTCGCTTTTCATGACCCGCACCGAAGTGCATTGCGCCAAATGCGGCGGCCATCTCGGCCATGTCTTCCCGGACGGGCCTCAGCCGACCGGCCAGCGCTATTGCATGAACGGCGCGTCGATGACCTTCAAACCGAAGGAATGATGCTCGGCGGTTGGCGCGCTTAACGCGCCAAGTTTTTCAGCGCGTGAGGCGCGACATCAGCACCGCATGCACGCCGACGATCTGGCGCAAGGATTGCCCCATATGATCGGCGCTCCAATCGTCCATGCCGCAGACCTGTACGTCGATGCTCAAGGTGGCGTCGTTATGGCCTTCGACCGTGGCATGGCAGCGATAGGGCACCAAGCCGCGCTTGGCGAAGAACTGCAGCACGCGCGGCAATAGCGAAGCTTCGGGCTCGGCGGTCAGCGCGTAGCAGTGATAGGTGCGCGCGCCGGGTTCGGGCAACGCAAACAGCGCCTCGGGGGCGTGTCGTTGGGGAAGCAGGTTGGACGAAAATTCAGGCTGGGCGGACATGACGGAAATTCTCCAGATATGAGCAGGCGGAATAGGCAAAGCCCCGGTCCTGGTTAAGGACCGGGTTGCTAATTCGCGTGCCCCGGAGAGAATATCCATTCATGTAATAATGTTGCGCCGAGTTGGGGACGGCGTCAATAGGCCGGGCCCTAAATCCCTGGGGCAGATTGCCGGCAATGGGCGGAGTTTTCTCTGCCCGGCCAATGCGTTACTATCTGTCCATGAGCCGCATTTCACTCGACAGCCCGCTGGGCAAACTGACCGTGGAAGCGCGCGACGGCGCCATCGTCGCCTTGCATTGGGGCGACCGCGCCAATCTCAGCGCGGGTGACGGCGAGGCCGGCCCCAGCCCGGTGCTGGTCGAGGCCAAGCGCCAGCTCGAGGCCTATTTCGCCGGCACGTTGAAGGATTTCACGCTGCCCCTGGCCGGCGCCGGCAGCGATTTCGAACAGCGCGTCTGGCAGCGCATGTGCACCATCCCATACGGCCAAACTCTCACTTACGGCGAAATGTCCAAACAGGTGGGCGGCGGGGATCCGCGCGCGGTGGGCAGCGCCTGTGGCAGCAATCCGATCCCGATCATCGTGCCGTGCCATCGCGTCATGGCGGCGGGCGGCACCATGGGTGGCTATTCGGGGCGCGGCGGGCTGGAGACCAAGAGCAAGCTGCTGGCCTTGGAAGGCGCGCTGCTCCTCTGATTGCCGGTGTAACTACTCGGCCGCTTTGGCCGGCTCCGCCTTCGGCAGGGAACGGAAGCCGACACCCAGCCGATTGAAGCCGTTCATCAGAGAAATGGCGAAGGTGAGATCGACGATTTCCTTTTCGCTGAAATGCGGCTTGAGCGCGTCGTAGTCGTGATCGGGCGCGCCGGTGCTGGAGACATGGGTGAGCGATTCGGCCCAAGCGAATGCGGCGCGCTGGCGCGGGCTGAAGAACGGCATTTCGCGCCACGCCGATACGGCGTTGATAATGCGGGGATCGGTGCCGCATTTCAGCGCGTCGCGATAATGCAAATCGACGCAATAAGCACAGCCATTGATCTGCGAGATGCGCAGATAAACCAAGTGAATGAGCTCTTCTTCAAGACCGCATTGGGCGATGTATTGATGCACGGCGCCAAATGCGCGATAGCCTTCGGGCGCCACCTTGCGATAATCCATGCGCGTTTTCATGTGGTCCTCCGCTTTGGCGGCAAGGGTAAAGCGAGATTGATGGTTGCGCTATGAGCTTACCGGCAGGTCTGAACTTCCGTCAGGTCAACGCCAACGGCATTGCGTTGCGCGTGGCGGAGATGGGCTCAGGGCCTCTGGTGCTGCTGTGCCATGGCTGGCCCGAGAGCTGGTATTCCTGGCGCCATCAGATGCCGGCTTTGGCGGCAGCGGGCTATCGCGTCGTGGCGCCTGACATGCGCGGCTTTGGTGCTAGCGAAGCGCCGGTGCCGGTCGAGGCCTATACGTTGTTCCATCACGCCGGCGACATGGTCGAGCTGGTCAAGGCGCTGGGCGAAAGCCAAGCCGTGATCGTCGGCCACGATTGGGGCGCGCCGGTCGCCTGGCACTCGGCCTTGCTGCGGCCGGATGTGTTCCGTGGCGTCGCTGGCTTGTCGGTGCCCTACAGCCCGCCCGAAGAATTGGGCGTGACGGAAAAGATGCGGCGTGGCGGTGTGCGCGGTTACTACATGCTCTATTTCGAGCGCGAAGATGTGGCGGAAAAAGAGCTGTCGCGCGACATCGAACGCTCGTTGCGCATGTTCTATTGGTCGTTGGGCGGCGAGGCCAACGCGATCAAACGCTACATCGCCGTGGTGCCCGATGGCGGCGGCCTGCTCGACACCTGTTCCGATTGCGGTGACGCCTTGCCGGTCTGGCTGTCGCGCGACGATCTCGCCTACTACACCGGCGAGTTCAAACGCGCTGGGTTTCGCGGTGGCTTGAACTGGTATCGCAATGTCGATCGCAACGCGGCGCTGTTCGCACCATGGCGCGGCCAACCGATCCAAGTGCCTGCCCTTTATACCGGCGGCACGCATGACCCGGTGATTGGCGCGTCGGCCGCCAAGCGCGTGGTCGAAGCACTGCCGCAGCATCTGCCCAAGCTGTGGCGCTCGGAGTTGCTGGAGGGTTGTGGGCATTGGACCCAGCAGGAGCGGCCCGATCAGCTCAATCGCTTGCTGCTCGACTTCCTGAAATCTTTATGAGCCCCGTATTGTGACAAAGAGGCCCGAAGACGCCGATCTATTCCATCGCACATTGGCCGATGCCAAGCCGCTGAAGCGCGGGCCGGCGCGCGTTGCGCGGCCCCATGCCAAAGCCAATCCGGTGGTGGAAAAGATCGAAGCGCCCAAGCCGGCGCGACCAGCAGCACCACGTGCGGCGCCAGCGCCGTTGCCGCCGATCGATGCCGCTCCGCTGGACCGCCGCACCGGTGAGAAGCTGCGCCGTGGCCAGGTCGAGATCGACGCCAAGCTCGATCTGCACGGTATGATTTTGGCCGAGGCCGAACCGGCGCTGGCGCGTTTTCTCGCTCAGGCGCAGGAGCGCGGCTATCGCGCCGTGCTGGTGGTGACCGGCAAGGGCACCAAGATCGATGCCGAAACCGGCCGCATCAAGGATGGCGCAATCCGCCGCGAGCTGCCGCATTGGCTCGACGCCGCCAAGAATCGCATGCGGGTGATCGGCTATCGCGCGGCCCATGCGCGTCATGGCGGCGGCGGCGCGTTCTATGTGCTGATCCGGAGAAAACGATAATGCCGGAATTCGACGAAGAAGATTGGGAAGAAGGCAACTTCGATATTGATAAGCTAATAGAAAATCCTCCTACAAAAAACGAAATGCTCTTGAGCATGTTTGCCGAGCGAACAAGGAATCCGATGCATTGGATTCGCCTTGCCAATACATATGTCGTTGGAGCACATATCCTATTTCAAGAATCTTACAAGGGATCATTTGAATTTGTAACTAAGATTAATCGAGATGACCCTGATCAGGCCGTTCGGCTGACTGCATATAAGGATCTTTATTTTCCAGCTAAATTTCTGTTAGCTCAAGCTTGTGAGCTCGCTCTAAAGGCAATTTCTTTATCTCAAGGAATAGCAGCAGAAGAACTCTTTACACACAATTTGCCTCACGTCGCCGCGAAAGCGGAACTTCGCCTTAAACCATACGAATTGGAACTCCTGCAACTAATGCAGCGAGAAATCTCGTGGGCATCACGATATCCATTGCCAAATGACCCAACGCGCTACGACGTATCCGGAGTCGACTTAGGCTTCGTCGATACGCGGCGCTATAAGGTCCTTGGTACGAGGCTTTATAGAAAACTCTACCGAATCTTGCTTACAACATTGCCAGGCTGATGATTATCTCTGCTTCCTATCGCACCGACATCCCGGCGTTTCACGCGCGCTGGTTCATGGCGCGGTTGGCGGAGGGCTGTTGCGAGGTGCGTAACCCCTACGGCGGCAAGACATCGCGGGTTTCTTTATTGCCCGCTGACGTCGATGCCATCGCGTTCTGGACTCGCAACATTGGCCCGCTGTTGCCGGCGCTCGACGCGGTGCGCGAACAATTTCCTTTCAGCGTGAGTTTCACCGCCACCAATTATCCGCGCGCCCTCGAGGCCGCGACATTGCCGGTCGAGCGCGCCGTGGCGCAGATGCGCGAATTGGCGATGCGCTTTGGTCAACGCGCCGTGGTGTGGCGCTACGACCCGATCGTGATTTCGTCCCTGACCGATGCCGCGTGGCATCGCGAAAATTTTGCGCGACTGGCCGCGGCGCTAGCGGATAGCGTCGATGAAGTCGTGGTGTCGTTCATGCAGCCTTATCGAAAAAGCGCGCGCAATCTCGATGAAGCTGCGCGTGAGCATGGCTTTACCTGGCGCGATCCGGCTGACGACGAGAAGCGCGTGTTGCTGGCCGAACTGGCAGCGATTGCCGGCGCGCACGGCTTGGCGCCGAGCTTATGCGCGCAGCCGCATCTGTTGATCGACGGCGTGAGCGCCGCGCATTGCATCGATGTGCAGCGCCTTTCGGATATTGCCGGCCGCGATGTCGCGGCGCGCGAGAAGGGCAATCGCGAGGGCTGTGCCTGTGCCCAATCGCGCGATATCGGCGCTTACGATAGCTGCGCGCAAGGCTGTGCCTATTGCTATGCTGTCACTTCGTCCCAAGCGGCACAAAAGAAAATCGCGGCGCTCGATGCCAACGCCGCGATGCTCGGCTGATGGGTTGAAGGCTTAGCGCGCGCCGGCTCGCGCCTTTTCTTGCTCCAACAGCTTCTTCTTGCGCTGCACGCCCCAGCGATAGCCGGTCAGGCCCCCCGTCGAGCCAATCGCGCGATGGCACGGCACCACGATCGATACCGGGTTGGTGGCGCAGGCGCGTCCGACCGCACGGGCGGCGCCGGGATGGCCGATCGCCGCGGCGATCTCGCCATAGCTGCGGGTCTGGCCAGCCGGGATCTCGGTCAGCGCCTTCCACACCTGCCACTGGAATGCGGTGGCGCGGATGTCGAAGGCCAGATCCTTGGCCAGCAGTGAGGTTGGCTTGCGCCCGTCGAGCCGCGCCAGCACGGCTTCGACCCGCGCCTTCATCTTATTGTCGGCCGGCACAATTTCGGCCGCCGGACAATCGGCGCGCAATTCGCTCAGCAGCTTGTTTTCGTTGTCGCCCAAGAATACCGCGCAGATACCGCGAGTGGTCGCGGCCACCAGTACCTTGCCAAAAGCTGAAGGCGCGATGGCCCAGGCGATCGCCGCGCCCTCGCCGCCGCGGCGATAGGTGGCTGGTGTCATGCCCAGCCCGGCGCCGTCGCTTTCATAGACCCGGCTGGATGAGCCATAGCCGGCATCGAACGTCGCCTCGGCGATCGGCTGGCCTTCCTTCAGCGCATTGCGGAAGCGGCGGCGCTTTTGCTGCGCCAGGAATTCGCGCGGTGTCAGGCCCAACTCGCGGCTGAACAATCTAGTCAAAGCCGAGGGCGTCAGCTTCAACTGCTTGGCCACGTCGGATAGCGGCAGCGGCTCGTCGGTCTCGGCATCGGTCAACAAGGCGCAGGCGCGCTCGACCAACGCGCGGCCCTTGGACGGCGCTTCGGGCTGGCAGCGCTTGCACGGGCGAAAGCCGGCAGCGCGTGCCTGCGGGCAAGAGGCGAAGAAATCGACGTTCGCGCGCTTGGCGGCGCGGGCCGAGCAAGACGGCCGGCAAAAAATACCGGTGGTCTTGACCGCGAAGACGAACGCGCCGTCAGCGGCGGCGTCGCGCGCGCGCACCGCGTCCCAGCGCGCCGCCGGACTGGCGAATGAAGGGACGAGGGGGCCAGCGCCTTGAGCGCGGGCCGGGGTGATGGTGGCCATGGCCGATAATGATGTGCTCATGGGAGGAAAAATAGGCCTCTCAATCCTTAGTCTCTATCCGGCCTTTGCGGGCATATAGGTAGCTAGAAATTGCCTTAGGAAGCGCCGCTATTATATTGATTTGACTATATTTTACACTAAGCTCAGGGATGGCGAGGGGCTCCCGTCAAGCGGGGGATTTGTCAGATACCGGAGAGAAGTGTCGTCATGCGCAAGATTGCCGTCGTTATCGCCGCCCTTATGGTGGCGCCGTCCATGCTCGTTGTCAGCGCCCCGGCTTTTGCCGGCGCTTACACCACCACCGTCACCAAGAAGTGCAATGTTATGGCCAACGCCACGCAGAAGAAGCAATGCGTGGCCACGGCGCAGAAGAACAAGAGCATCGCGTTGAACAAATGCAGCGCGATCACCGATGCGACGAAGAAGCGGGCGTGCGTTTCGCGCGCCAGCTAAATCGTTTGATCGATGAATACAAAAGCCCGGCATGCGCGCCGGGCTTTTTCTTTTCAACCGTCAGGCATCAGCCGAGCGTCAGCCAATCGCTAAAAGTGCCTCGCCGTTTTTGCGCAGCCACGCGCGTGACGATGCCACGTCATGATGGGCCCGCGCGGCACAGCAGTGCCAAAAGCGCGGGCCGTGATTGAGTTCGGCCAGATGCGCTGCTTCATGCGCGGCCAGATAATCGACGATCGCGGGCGGCGTCAGCACCAGCCGCCAGGAGAACGAGAGCGCGCCTGATGCCGAGCAACTGCCCCAGCGCGTGCGGCTGTCGCGAATCGACAGGCGTTGGATGCGTTTGCCCAATTGCGCGGCCTTATCGTAAGCCAGCGGCGCGATGATCTTACGCGCTTCACCGCGCAGCCAATCCTTGATGCGCCGCGCCAGATGCGATTCTTCGCCACCGCCAACAACCAACTCGGCGCTGCCGTCTGCCATCAACACCCGTTCGATACCGCGCCGCGTGGTGGGCAGGTGACGCACCAGATGTGGCACGCCGAGAAACGGCACCGTGGCGCGATCGGCCAGCGCCACGCGCGGCGGCAATCTTTTCAGCCGGCGCTCGATCCATTCGGTGTTTCGCGCAGCGAAGCGCAACGCATCGGCCAAGGAAGCGCGGCGCGGCAACACCAGCTCGAAGGCGAAAGTGGCGGGATCGACGCGCAAGGTCAGCCCGCGGGCGCGGTCGGAGCGGCGCAAGGTCAAAGTGACTTCGCGCTCGCCCAGCTGCAACGCAGTGGTTGAAGGTAAATCCATGGGGCGATTCTAACCGGCGCCCGGTCATTTGTGAAAACCTGCGTTGCGTCGGGGGCGTTGGGGCGACGTTTGAATGCCGGGGTTGCGCTGCTAGGCTTGGTTTCCCGCCCTCGGCCCATCCCGTCAGCCAATCATTGCCATGAACACCATCGATCCTGCTTTGCTGCGTTTTGGCTTTGGCCAACCGGTCCGCCGGCGCGAGGATGCGCGCTTTTTGACCGGTGCCGGCCGCTACGTGGCCGATCTCCATCCGCCCGGCTGCCTGCATGCGGTGTTCCTGCGCTCGCCGCATGCCCATGCCGAACTTGCCAGCATCGACACCGACGCGGCCAAGGCGATGCAAGGTGTGGTGGCGGTTTTCACCGGCGCCGATTTTCACGCCGCCGGCATCGGTCCGGTGCCAGCGCGCTCGATCATCACCAACAGCGATGGCTCGCCGGTGTGGTTGACCAATCGGCCGGCGCTGGCACGAGAGCGCGTGCGTCATGTCGGCGAATGCGTGGCGCTGGTGGTGGCGCAAACCCGCGAGCAGGCGCTCGACGCGGCCGAAGCGATTATGGTCGATTACAATTCCCTGCCGGCGGTGGCCAATGCGCGCGTCGCACTGGCGGCGGATGCGCCGGCACTGTGGGATCGTGCCGAACGCAATCTGGCATTCGACTGGGCGATGGGCGACGCCAAGGCAGTAGCAGAAGCCAAGCAGCGCGCCGGGCATGTCATCGAACTCGATCTGATCAACAATCGGCTGGCGCCCAATCCGATGGAAACGCGCGGCGTGCTGGTCGAATACGATGCGGCGGCCGATCGCTTTATCTATACCGGCTCCTTGCAGAACGCGCCCAACTTCCGCGCCCTGTTGTGCGAGAGCACCAAGCTGGCGCCGGAAAAATTGCGCGTGGTGGCGCTCGACGTGGGCGGCGGCTTCGGCGGCAAGAACCAGGTGCAGCCCGACCAGGTGGCAATGCTGTTCGCCGCCATGCAGCTCAAGCGGCCGATCAAATGGATTGCCGATCGCAGCGAAGGTTTTCTGTCCGATGCCCATGCGCGCGATCTGATCACCACGGTGCGGCTGGCGCTCGACGCCGATGCCAAGGTCCTGGCGCTGGAAGTCGAGACCATGGCCAATCTCGGCGCCTATCTGTCGATGAACGGCGTGCTCATTCCCACCGTGCCGACCGCGGCGGTGCTGGGCGGCGCCTATGCTTTTCCCGCCATGCACATGCGGGTGCGCGGCGCTTACACCAACACCGTGCCGACCGATGCCTATCGCGGCGCCGGCCGGCCCGAGGCGATCTACCTGACCGAGCGCGTGGTCGAACAAGCCGCGGTCGAGCTGGGCATCGATCCGGTCGAACTGCGCCGGCGCAATTTGATCGCGCCCGCGCAGATTCCGTTTCGCACCGCATTCGGCCGCGACATCGATTGCGGCGATTTCCCCGCGGTGCTGGATCGCGGCCTGAAACTGGCCGATCGCGCGGGCTTTGCCGCACGTCGTGCCGAGAGCGAAGCGCGCGGCAAGCGGCGCGGCCTGGGCGTCGCCTATTATCTCGAAGCCACGTTGGGCCCACCGCAGGAGAACGCCAAGATCGTCTTCACGCGCGACGGCCGCGCCACCTTGACCATCGGCACGCAATCCAATGGCCAAGGTCACGAGACCACCTTCCCGCAACTGGCCGCGGCCAAGCTCGGCCTCGATGCCGAGCGTATAGGCTTCGTGCAATCCGACACCGATGCTGCGCCCCAAGGCGGCGGCCATGGCGGCTCGCGCTCCTTGCATATCGGCGGGGCCGCCATTCTCGAAGCCTCAGCTAAGATTCTGGAAAAGGCCCGCGCCATCGCTGGCCATTTGCTGGAAGCGGCGCCGATCGATGTGGAACAAGTGGCGGGCGGTTTTGCCATTGTCGGAACCGACCGAAGGATCAGTTGGGACGCGGTG
>JBBSNV010000007.1:0-13985 GCA_038260375.1 Reyranellales bacterium | reverse complement strand
CGCGTTCTGGGGCGCGATCAAAGCCGGCATCGTGCCGGTGCCGGTCAACACGTTGCTGCGCGCGCCCGACTACGCATACATGATCGAGAATTCCGGCTGCACGGGCGTACTCTATTCGCCCGAATACGCCGCCGAGATCGAGCCGGCGCTGGGCGCCTCGCCGCACCAGCCCAAAGCGGTGCTGCGCACCGAAGGCATGCCCGCCTCGCTCGATGCGCTGATGAACAAAGCCTCGGTCGATCTGCAGCCCGCACCGGCCACAGCCGACGACGATTGCTTCTGGCTCTATTCCTCGGGCTCGACCGGCCGTTCCAAGGGCGCCGTGCATCTGCATCGCGACATGGTATTCACCAGCCAGCATTACGGCGTCGACACCTTGGGCAGCCGCGAGAGCGATATCTTCTTCTCCGCCGCCAAATTGTTCTTCGCCTATGGCCACGGCAACGGCATGACGTTTCCGTTATGGGTCGGTGGCACCGCCATTTTGAGCGATGCCCGGCCCACGCCGCAGATGACGTTCGACATGATCGAACGCTTTAAGCCGGCCTTATATTTCGGCGTGCCGACTTTGTACGCTGCGCAGCTCCAGGCACTGGAGCAAACCACACCCGATTTGTCGTCGATCCGCGCCTGCGTCTCGGCAGGCGAAGCCTTGCCGCCCGATATCTTCCGCCGCTGGAAAGAAAAGACCGGCTTGGTCATCTTGGATGGCATCGGCTCGACCGAAGCGCTGCACATCTTCATCGGCAACCGACTGAGCGATTACAAGCCCGGCACCTCCGGCAAGGTCGTGCCCGGCTACGCCGCGCGTATCGTCGACGACAACGGCAAACCGGTGGCGGCTGGCGAGTCAGGCAGACTGTGGATCAAGGGTCAATCGACCGCCAAATATTATTGGAACAATCCGGCCAAGACCGCCGAGACCATGGTCGATGGCTGGCTCAACACCGGCGACACCTATTCGCGCGACTCCCAGGGTTACTTCACCTACGGCGGACGCAGCGACGACATGCTGAAAGTGGGCGGCATCTGGTGCTCGCCGTTCGAGATCGAAGCGCGATTGATCGAACACCAGGTCGTGTTGGAAGCCGCCATCGTCGGCCGCGCCGACCAGGATGGCTTGATCAAGCCCGAGGCCTATATCGTGCTCAAGCACAGCGACGCCGGCACCGACGCCTCGGCCGAGGGCTTGCGCCAGGCGCTAATCGAACACTGCAAGGCCAGGCTGGCGCCCTATAAATATCCGCGCTGGATCAATTTCGTCACCGAATTGCCCAAGACCGCGACCGGTAAAATCCAGCGTTTCAAGCTACGGCAAGCCTAGAAAACTGGCAGAAAACCGGGACAAACCACCACCGAAAGCCACTTCGTTTGCTACCCCAACAATGCTAGATTGCCGCCGTTGCCGGCTTAAGCACAGCCGGCTAAGAAACCAAACTCGATAACGATCCAAGTCAGGGAGGATTTGCATATGAAAAAGACATCTCTCATCGTCGCCGCCTCGGCGTTGGCCTTGTTGGCCACGCCGGCGCTAGCGCAAAACAAAGCCGTCAAGATCGGCTTCGTCTCTACTTTCAGCGGCCCACAAGCCACGCTCGGCAACGACATGAAGAATTCGGTCGAACTGGCGCTCGATCATCTGGGACATAAGATGGCCGGCCTGCCGGTCGAGATGGTCTACGAAGACGATTCCTTCAAACCCGATGTCGGCAAGCAGAAATCCGAGAAGCTGGTGCAGCAGGACAAGGTCAACTTCGTCTCCGGCTACATCTGGTCCAACGTTCTGCTGGCCTCGCTCAAGAGCGTGACCGATGACGGCGATACCATCCTGATCGGCGCCAATGCCGGCCCGTCGCAGATCGCGGGCGAGCTGTGCAACAAGAATTTCTTCACCACCTCGTGGCAGAACGACCAGACCACCATGGCCATGGGCGAGGAGATGAACAAGAAGGGCGTGAAAAAGGTCTACCTGATGGCGCCCAACTACGCCGCCGGCAAGGACATGTTGCAAGGCGTGCGCCGCACCTTCAAAGGCGAGGTGATCGGCGAGGACCTGACCAAATGGCCCGACCAACTCGACTTCTCCGCCGAACTGGCCAAAATCCAGGCCGCCAAGCCCGATGCGGTGTTCGTGTTCTATCCCGGCGCCGCCGGCGTGCAGTTCCTGACGCAATATGCGCAGGCCGGACTCAAGGGCAAAATTCCGCTCTACACCGCCTACACCATCGATGCCACCACCCTGCCGCAGCAGAAGGATCTGGCGTTGGGCGTGCTGGGTGCGCAGACCTGGGTCAACGATTTGCCCAACGACGCCAACAAGAAGTTCGTCGCCGACTTCAAGAAGAAGTACGGCACCTATCCCTCGTTCTATGGCCAACAGAGCTACGACGCGATCATGTTGATCAACAGCGCCGTGGTCGGCACCAAGGGCGATCTGGCCAACAAGGACAAGCTGCGCGCCGAGCTGATGAAAGCGAACTTCCAGTCCACGCGCGGGCCGTTCAAGTTCAACACCAACCATTTCCCGATCCAGAACGTCTACATCCAGGAGACGGTCAAGGATAAGGACGGCGTGCTGACTTTGAAGACGGTCGAGACCGTGTTTAAGGACTTGAAGGATCCGTATTACGAAAAATGCTCGATGAAGTAGCATCTTTAACTTAACAAGCGAGAGCGTTCCAAAGAGCCGGATGATTCGAGACCGGATCGCATGGCGATCCGGTCTCGAATTTGACTCCGGCTCTTAGCTTTTATAAGCACCCGCTCCCGTTTCTTTTATCGACCGTTTTTTTATCCAAAACCGTGAAATGGACCCGCAACTCACGCTCTTTTTTATCCAAGGATTGAACGGCCTGCAGCTTGGGCTGCTGATGTTCCTGTTGGCCGCCGGGCTGACCTTGACCTTCGGCATCATGGATCTGGTCAACCTGGCGCATGGCTCGCTCTACATGATGGGCGCCTATTTCGCCGCCACCTTCATCGAACTGACGGATTCATTCTTGCTCGGCGCTTTAATGGCGTTGGGCGCCTCCCTGCTGCTGGGCATCGTGGTCGAAACCATCGTCATGCGTCGGCTGTACCGACGCGATCACCTCGATCATGTGCTGGCCACGTTCGGCCTGATCCTGTTCTTCAACGAACTGGTGCGCGCAGTGTGGGGACCGGCCGGGCTCGGCATCGCCGTGCCGCCTTGGCTGGCGCATTCGATCCAGCTGTTGCCCGGCATGATCTATTCCACCTATCGCCTGGCCATCATCGTGGTCGGGCTGGCGGTCGCTGTCTTCCTCGCCGTGCTGGTCACCCGCACCCGCACCGGCATGTGGATCCGGGCCGGCGCGTCGAACCGCACCATGATCGGCGCGCTGGGCGTCAACGTGCAGCTCCTGTTCACCTTGGTGTTCGGTATCGGCTCGGCGCTGGCAGCGCTGGCCGGGCTGATGGCGGCGCCGATCGTCACCGTGCAGATCGGCATGGGCGACAACATCTTGATCCTGGCCTTCGTCATCATCGTCATCGGCGGTATCGGCTCGATCAAGGGCGCCTTCATCGCTGCGATGACGGTCGGCATGATCGACACTTTCGGCCGTGCCTTCTTGCCCGATTTGCTGAAGAGCTTCCTGTCGAACAGCGCCGCCAGCACGGCGGCACCGGCACTGTCCTCGATGCTGATCTATCTGCTGATGGCCGGGGTGTTGGTGTGGCGCCCCACCGGCCTGTTCGGCGCGCGGAGTTGACGGTGCCGAGCGCCACCCTGTTGCGCGATCCGCGCGTCGTGCTGACCGCGCTGCTGCTGCTGGCCGGCCTGCTGGTGCCGTTGCTCGCCAATAATTTCCAAATCTCGTTCGCCTCCCGCATCGTCGTTTGGACCATCGCCGCCATCAGCCTCAACATCATCCTGGGCTATGGCGGCATGGTCAGCTTCGGCCACGCCGCCTATCTCGGCATCGGCGGATACGTCATGGGCATCATGGCGTTTCACGGCGTCACCAGCGGCTTCTTGCAATTTCCGGCGGCGATGCTGGCCTCGGCGCTATGGGCGCTGGCGGTGGGCGCACTGTCGTTGCGCACCCGCGGCGTCTATTTCATCATGATCACCTTGGCCTTCGCGCAGTTGATCTATTTCGTCGCCGTCGGGTTGGAGGCCTATGGCGGCGACGACGGCCTGACCATCTACCACCGCAGCGAGTTCGCCGGCATTTTGAGCCTGAAGGATCGGGCCACTTTCTATTGGAGCTGTTTCGCGCTGATGCTGGGCACGTTTTATCTCTGCCATCGCCTGGTCGATTCGCGTTTCGGCATGGTGTTGCGCGGCTCCAAGTCCAACGATCTGCGCATGCGCGCCTTGGGCTTTCCCACCACGCGCTATCGCCTCACCGCCTTCACCCTTGCCGGCGCGATATGCGGCTTGGCCGGCGTGCTACTGGCCAACCAGACCGACTTCATTTCGCCCGCCATGATGCGCTGGACGGCGTCGGGCGATCTCATCGTCATCGTCGTGCTGGGCGGCATGGGCTCGCTGTTCGGTCCGCTCTACGGCGCCATCGCGTTTTTCGTGCTCGAAGAATACCTCAAGCCGGCGATCGATCTGCTGCATCCCGGCTGGGGCAATTACTGGCAGATCATTTTCGGCCCGCTGCTGATCGTGGTCGCGCTCTATGCGCGCGGCGGCTTGGACAGTCTGTTCGGCCGCTCCACCATGGGGGCGCGTCGTGGTTGAGTCGCTACAAGTTGAACCGCTGCTGGCCATCGACGGGCTGACGAAGCGCTTCGGGGGCCTGGTCGCCACCGACAATCTGTCGCTCGACGTGCGCGACGGCGAAATCCACGCCCTGATCGGCCCCAACGGCGCGGGCAAAACCACGATGGTTGCGCAGCTCATGGGCCAGTTGCAGAGCGATGCCGGCCGCATCGTGTTCGCCGGCACCGAAATCACCCGCTTTCCAACACATCGCCGCGTGCGCGCCGGACTGGCGCGTTCATTCCAGATCACCTCCGTGCTGCGCGACTTCTCCGCGCTCGACAATGTCGCCCTGGCGGTGCAAGCGCATCAGGGGCATTCGTTCCGCTTCTGGCAACCGGCGCAAAACGATCCTGGCTTGCGCGAGCCTGCGCGCGCCATTCTCGAACAGCTCGGCCTGGGTCCGCGCGCCGACAGCATCGCGGCCAATCTTTCTTACGGCGAGCAGCGCCAGCTAGAAATCGCCATGGCCTTGGCCGGGAACCCTCGCCTGTTGCTGCTCGACGAGCCGATGGCTGGCATGGGGCCGGACGAATCGGCGCAGATGGTTTCCTTTCTGAGCCGCCTGAAAGGCCAGCGCACTATCCTGCTGATCGAACACGACATGGACGCGGTGTTCGCGCTGGCCGACCGCATCACCGTGCTGGTCTATGGCCGCGCCATCGCCACCGGCGCGCCGGCCGAGATTCGCGCCAATGCCGAAGTGCGCAAAGCGTATCTCGGCGATGAATTGGGCGAGGAACACGCCGATGCTTAAAGTGTCGGGCCTCGAGACTTTCTACGGCGCAAGTCAGGCGCTGTTCGGCATGGAGCTCAGCGTGGGCGCGGGCGACGTCGTGACCCTGATGGGGCGCAACGGCATGGGCAAGACCACCACCGTCAATTCGATCATGGGCATCTGCGTCCCACACGCCGGCACCATCCAATTTGCGGGCCGGCCGGTGCGCGGCCTGCCCGCCTATAAAGTCGCCAAGCTCGGCATCGGACTGGTGCCGGAAGGCCGCCAGATTTTTTCCAATCTTTCGGTCCGCGAGAATTTGGTGGCCGCTGCCGCCAACCGCGACGGCCGCGCCGATCCGTGGAGCCTGGCACGCGTGTTCGCCATATTCCCACGCCTGTCGGAGCGCCAAGGCAATTTCGGCAACCAGCTGTCCGGCGGCGAGCAGCAGATGCTGGCGGTGGGTCGTGCGCTGATGACCAATCCCAAGCTGCTGATCCTCGACGAAGCCACCGAGGGACTGGCGCCGCTGATTCGCCAGGAGATCTGGCAGTGCCTGGCCGGGTTGAAGCGCGAGGGCCAGTCGATCTTGGTGATCGACAAGAACGTCCAGGCGCTGATCCGCTTAGCCGACCGGCACTACATAATCGAAAAAGGCCGCGCGGTATGGACTGGCGATTCCCCCGCTTTGGCCGCCGACACCGAGTTGCAGCACCGTTACCTCGGCATCTAGCTTGCCAGACAGCAGCTTAGCAGCAGCCGCTTGTCAGGCCGATCGTGGCTGCTTATGAATTGATCGGGGATCGTTGCATCAAGACGTCAAAGGTCAGCATGTTGCGTATTTCTCTGCTCGCTACCCTCGCCTTGTTGCTCGGCGCCTCAATTGCCTGGGCGCAGAAGCCCACGGTCACTTTCTACAATTGGGCCGGCTACGTTCCGGCCGAACTGATAAAGGACTTCGAAAAATCGAGCGGCCTCAAGGTCGCTTACCCGACTTTCGAATCGAACGAGATTCTCGACGCCCGCCTGCGCGACGGCAAAGCCGAATTCGACGTCGTGGGTCCGCGCGCCGCGCCGTTCCTGGCGGCGCAAGTTCCCGAAGGTTTCTACCAGCCGCTCGATCGCGGCAAGCTGGCCCATTACGGCAATCTCGATCCAGTCATCCTCAAGCTGCTGGAAAAATACGATCCCGGCAATCTGCACGCCGTGCCGTGGATGTGGGGCACCATTGGCATCGGCTACAATGTCGAGCGCATGAAACGCGTGCTATCCGACATGCCGCCCGACAGTCTGCGCCTGATCTTCGATCCGCAGATCGTGTCCAAATTCAAGGATTGCGGCGTGATGGTGTTGGACAGCCCCGCCGAAATGATTCCGGCGGCGTTGCTCTATCTTGGGCTCGATCCCGACAGCAAGAGCGAAGCCGATTTGATCAAGGCGGTCGATGCGATCAAGGCGGTGCGTCCGTTCATCCGTAAATTCGCCTCGTCCGATTTCGTCAATCAGCTCAACCAAGGCGCCATTTGCCTGGCGTTCGGCTATAGCGGCGACATCCACGAAGCGCGCCAACGCTCCGACCAAGCCAAGGGCCGCGGCCGCATCACCATCGGCTACGTCGTCCCCAAGGAAGGCGCGCTGGTGTGGATCGACACTTTAGCTATCCCCGCCAATGCGCCCAATGCCGACAGCGCCTACAAGCTGATCGACTATCTGCTCGATGCCAAGGTCGCGGCCGCCAGCGCCAACCAGCTGCGCTATGCCAGCGGCAACGCTGCTGCGCGGCCATTCCTCGATGCCGGCTTGTCGGGCGATGCCGGGCTCTATCCGCCGGCCGATGTCATGGCCAAGCTCTACACCGTGTCGCCGGCCGAGCGGCGTTATCAGTTGCAGCGTCAGAAGCTGTGGAACGGCATCAAGGGCAACAAGTGAGCGGCGATCCCATCGTTGCCGGCGACAATTGGTACGAGGCCGACGCGAAGCAGCCTGAATTGCCGGCGTTGCGCGGCGAGCATCGCGCGGATGTCTGCGTCATCGGCGCCGGCCTGACCGGTTGCTCGGCGGCGCTTGAATTGGCCGAGCGCGGCTACAAAGTCATCGTGCTGGAAGCCCAGACCATCGGCGCGCAAGCCTCCGGCCGCAGCGGCGGCCATGCGCTGCGCGGCTTTCAATCCGGCATGGACAAGCTCGAGCGCCTGGCCGGCGTGGAGCAGGCGCAAGCGTTATGGCGTCTGTCGGTCGAGGCGCGCGACCTGATCGACCAGCGCATCGCGCGCCACGGCATCGAGTGCGACTCCAAGCCCGGCTATTTGATCGCCGCCTTGAGCGCGGAAGATCACGAGGAGCAAAAGCAGCAGCAGGAAACCATGGCGCGCTACGGCGAGCCGTTCGAGTTGCTCGACCGCGACCGCACCCAGGCGTTGGTCGCCTCGCCGCGTTATGTCGGCGGCTTGCTCGAGCCCAGCGGCGGGCGGCTGCAGCCGCTGAAATACACTTTGGGTTTAGCGCGCGCGGCGCAGGCCGCCGGCGCAATGTTCTACGGCAACGCGGTCGCATTGGCGTTGGAGCCAAACGGCGACACCACGCGCGTGCGGCTGGCTGAGGCTTCGGTCACCGCCTCCTTCGTGGTGCTGGCGGCCGGCGTTTACAACGCCACTCTGGCGCCGCAACTGGAAAGCCATTCCATGCGCGCCTTTACTTATATGGTCGCCACCGCGCCGCTCGGGGCGCAAGCGCGCGCCGTGTTGTCAACCGACATCGCGGTCGAGGACACGTATTACTCGCTGAACTACTACCACCTGTCGCACGACAACCGCTTGCTGTTCGGCAGCGGCTTCTCCTACGCGCCGTGGTCGGTGCCGCGCATCAAGCGGCGTGATCATAAAGTGATGCGCTGGCTGTTCCCGCAACTCGCTGACGTGAATGTCGAACACGCCTGGCGCGGGCCGGTCGATGTCACGCGCAGCCGCATGCCCGATCTCGGCCGCGTCGCGCCAACGGTTTTCTATGCGCATGGATTTTCCGGCCACGGCATCGCGATGACCGGCCTGGCCGGACGGCTGATGGCCGAAGCAATTGCTGGCACCGCCGAACGCTTCGATGTGTTCGCACGCCTGCCGATCCGTCGCTTCCCGCGCAACGCGCTGCTGCGTCGCGCCGCGCTGGAAACGCGCATGGCCTATTGGCATGCCGTCCAGATTTTACAGAACGCCAAAGCGGCGGTGAAATAGGCCTGATAGGGGCCGGTTTATCCCCGCTGTTCGACCATTCTCAATATCGATGCTTCGATCGATTTCTGAATTGATTCGGCGATTGACTCTCAGTCTGTCGGAGAATAGAACAAAACAGGAACAATTTTCGACCAACAGGCAGGCGACGTCATGGGGCATATCGCTCGGCACGGCGGAAATTCAACCAATCTCGGCCAACTTCGAGAGCGAATCAGCGTTCTAGAACAGCATGCTGCCGGCAAAATTTCGTCTGGTTCCGCAGAGATCGTTTCCTTAGGCCTGCTGCAGCTCGATTCCGCCTTGCCCGGCGGTGGCTTAAAGCTTGCCGGCCTGCATGAAGTGATCCCGGCAAACGACGGAAATTTCTACGGCTTTGCCATCGGCGGCGCAGCCACCGGCTTCGCTGCCTGGCTGTTGAAAAAATCTTTGAGCGCACGGCCCGGCATGGCGCTGTGGTGCCGCCGTCCCGCCGGAAGATTCGATCCACAGCCCTATGGCCCCGGCCTGACGCAGTGGCTCGACCCCACCCGCCTGTTGGTAATCGAGACGCGCGAGCATTCCGATCTGCTGTGGGCCATGGAAGAAGGCTTGCGCTGCAAGGGCATAGCCGCGGTGTTGGGCGAGATCGGCAGCGCCGACCTGACCGCCACGCGGCGCCTGCTGCTGGCGGCGGAGAGCAATTCCAGCACCGCGATCCTGCTGCGCCCAGCCGCCGCCACTTCGAGCGCGGCGCTAACCCGCTGGCAAGTCGCTAGCGCGCCGGGACGCTCCACCGAGGGCCTACGAGACATCGCCGCCGCGCGCTGGCGCGTGGAGTTGCGCCGCGCCCGCGGTGTCGTGAGCAACCAAACCCAATCAAACTGGCTGATGGAGTGGAACGATGAAACGGGTGATCTCGCTTTGGCTTCCTCGCCTCTCGACCGATCGGTTGGCGCGCCACGCCGCGCAGTGGCGCGAGAAACCGGCGGCGACGGTGGCTTCGGTTTCCGGCGGGCAGCGCTTAGCGTCGGTTAACGAAGCGGCGCACCGTGCCGGCGTGCATCCCAGCATGCGGCTGGCCGATGCGCGAGCGTTGCTGCCTACCCTGCTGATAATACAAGAAGATCTTGCCGCCGACCGACGCCTGCTGGAAAAGCTGGCGAGCTGGTGCGACCGCTACACGCCTTGGGTGGCGCTCGACAACACGCCGCCGGAAATCTCCAATCAGGGTGGCGGGCTGTGGCTCGACATTACCGGCTGCGCCCATCTGTTCGGTAGCGGCGAGCATGGCGAGAAATTGTTGTTCGACGATCTGACGTCGCGGCTGCAAGGCTTCGGCTTCTCGTGTCGCGCCGCACTGGCCGACACGCCAGGCGCGGCCTGGGCTGTAGCGCATTACAGCGAGCGGCGCGAAGATCGTTTGCTGCCGGCCGGCGGACAGCGCAGCGCCCTCGCCAATCTGCCGGTGGCGGCATTGCGCCTGCCCTCGGAAGTGGTCGAAACCTTGCACCGGCTGGGTTTGCGCCGGGTCGGCGATCTCTATCCCGTGCCGCGTGCGCCCATGGTGCAACGCTTCGGCAACGGGCTGCTCATGCGGCTCGATCAAGCGCTGGGCCGCGAGGAAGAAACCATCGCGCCGCGCCGGCCCGCGCCGCCGTTCCGCTGTCGCATGGCGTTCGCCGAACCGATCGGCCGGCCCGAGGATGTCGCTGCCGCCACCAGCCGCCTGTTGGCGGCATTGTGTGGGCAACTGGAAAGCGCCGGCATGGGCGCGCGGCGCATCGAGCTGTCGCTGCATCGCGTCGATGGCTCGCTGGCCCACACGCAGATCGGCACCAGTCGCGCCAACCGCGATCCCAACCATCTCATGAGACTATTCGCCGAGCCGTTGGGACAACTCGATAGCGGTTTCGGCGTCGAGTTGATGATCCTGTCGGCGCATGTGGCTCAGCCTCTGGACCATAGTCAAACAGCCCTATCCGATTCTGGTCCGATGGGCCGCGAAATTTCGCTCAATGCGCAAGGCGGCGACGAAGAGGAAAAAGCTGTCGGCGAGTTGGTCGATCGGTTGAGCGGCCGGTTGGGCGCCAGCAACGTGGTGCGGCTGATGCCGCAGCAAAGCCATCTGCCCGAACGCGCGCAACGCCGCGTGGTGGCGCACGCCCATGCGCTGCCGACCGAGGGCGCCTTGGCGCTGAAACGCGAGTGGGCCGGGTTCGCTACCGTGCGCGCCATGCGCCCGGTGCGGCTGCTGGTCGAGCCCGAGCCGATCGACGTGATCGCACCGGTGCCCGACGATCCGCCGATGCAATTCCGCTGGCGCCAGACCAATCATCGCGTCACGCGGGTCGATGGCCCCGAGCGCATCGCCAACGAATGGTGGCGCGACCGCAGCGACAGCAAGGCCGGCATGTCCGGCTTGACCACCGAAGTGCGCGACTATTACCGCATCGAGACCGAGGACGGGCAGCGCTACTGGGTCTATCGCGACGGCCCGTTCAATGCACCGCAACCGGGTGGCCGCACCGCGCGCTGGTACCTGCACGGACTGTGCGCATGATGACAAAATCAACCTTTGCCGCAACGGAGAACCACCGTGGCCAACCTGACCATTCGCAATCTCGACGCGACAACAGTCGAGAACCTGAAAGCGCACGCCAAGGCCAATCACCGCTCCTTGGAAGCGGAGATACGCGTTTTGCTGGAGCAGCATGCCCGACGCCTATCCACGGAAGAGTTGATCAAACGGGCGCGAGAAATCGCCGCCATGTCGCCGCCAAGTCCGCAGACCGACAGCACCGTTCTGATCCGGGAAGATCGCGACCGCTAGCCTATGTGGTCGATGCCAACGTAGCGATCAAATGGCTGATCGACGAACCATTGCATGAAGCGGCAATCGGCTTGATCGGCGGGCGCATCAGCCTGTATGCGCCCAGCCTGATCCTGGCCGAGATCGATCACGCGCTTTGCAAAAAGGCGCGAAACGGCGAGATCACCGCGCGGCATGCGCAAGTGGCGGGCGAACACATAGCGGCGTATTTTGATTCGCTGTATCCGGTCGAGAATTTGACCCAACGCGCTCTGCAGATCGCGCTGCAATTGGCTCTGCCGGTTTACGATTGTTTCTACCTCGCCTGCAGTGAAAACCTTGGCATGCCGTTGGTTACGGCCGATGAGCGTTTGCTCAAGACGGTGCAAGCCACGCCCTTTGCCGCACAGATCGTCTCCATCGCCAGCCTTGCGCCCTTGAAGGCTTAGCCGTGGCGTGGGCTTCGGGTCGGCCGGCCTACGCCGAGTTACAAGTCACGACGAATTACAGTTTCCTGCGCGGCGCCTCCCATTCGCGGGAGATGATCGAGCAAGCGATCGCGCTGGGCCTGGACGCCATTGCCATCGCCGACCGCAACACCTTGGGCGGCGTGGTGCGCGCCTATGGCGCCGCATTCGATCTGGCGGAGAAGCACGGCACCTTGCCGATCCGATTGGTGATCGGCTGCCGGCTGGTGACGCAGGAAGGCTTTTCGCTGCTGGCCTATCCGATGAACTTGGCGGGCTACGGGCAACTCACCAAGCTGCTCACTTTGGGCAATCTGCGCACCGGAAAAGGCCAGTGCGAGCTTTACCTGGAAGATTTGTGGCAACACGCAGCCGACATCCTGGCCATCGTCGTGCCGCCCGATCGTCCTGACGACATATTCGAGCAGCACTTGGCGCAAGCGGCCGCAGCGTTCGCGGGCCGCTGCTATCTCGCCGGCAATTATCTCTATCACGGCGACGATCTGCGCCGGTTGTCTGCGCTCGACGCGCTGGCGCGGCGCAGCTTCACGCCGATGGTGGCGACCAACGATGTGCATTATCACCATCCCGAGCGGCGCATCTTGCAAGACGTACTCACTTGCATCCGCGAGAAATGCACCATCGAGCAAGCCGGCTGGCGCCTGAACGCCAACGCCGAGCGGCACCTGAAGCCGGCCGAAGAAATGGCGCGACTGTTCGCCCATTGGCCCGATGCCATCGCCCGCACCACCGAGATCGCTTCGCGCTGCACCTTTTCGATGACCGAATTGGATTACCAATATCCAGCCGAAGAAGCCACCAACGGCCTCAGCGCGCAGGAGGAACTGGAGCGGCTGGTGTGGCTGGGCGCCGGCGAACGCTTTCCTCATGGCGTGGCGGCCAAGCAGGTTGGGCAAATCCTGCACGAACTCGATCTGATCCGCGAGCGTAAGTACGCCGCTTATTTTTTGACCGTGCACGAGATCGTGCAATACGCGCGCGACCAGAACATCCTGTGTCAAGGGCGCGGCTCGGCGGCCAATTCCACCGTGTGCTCTTGCCTGCATATCACCGAGGTCAATCCCGACCGCAACGAATTGCTGTTCGAGCGTTTCATCAGCTCCGACCGCAACGAGCCGCCCGATATCGACGTCGATTTCGAGCACGAGCGGCGCGAAGAAGTGATCCAGCACATCTACCAAAAATACGGTCGCGGCCACGCGGCGCTGACCGCTACGGTGATTTCCTATCGCAGCCGCAGTGCCATCCGCGACGTCGGCAAGGTGTTGGGTCTGTCGCCCGACACGGTGGGCGCGCTGGCCGACACGGTGTGGGGCACTTCCGACGGCGAGATCGATCCCAAGCATGTGCGCGAAGCCGGGCTCGATCCCAAGGACAAACGCCTGGGCATGGCGCTGAAACTGGCCGGCGAGTTGACCGGCTTCCCGCGCCACCTGTCGCAGCATGTCGGCGGTTTCGTCATTTGCCGCCATCCGCTTAATCAACTGGTGCCGGTATCCAATGCCGCGATGGAAAGCCGCACCGTGATCGAATGGGACAAGGACGATCTCGACGTGCTGAAGATCCTGAAGATCGACGTGCTGGCCTTGGGCATGCTGACTTGCATCCGAAAGGCGTTCGAATTGGTCGAGCGTCATCACGGTAACAAACTCACGCTCGATATCGCCCAGGACGACCCGCAAGTTTACGGCATGCTGTCGCGCGCCGATTCGCTGGGTGTATTCCAGGTCGAAAGCCGGGCGCAGATGTCGATGCTGCCGCGGCTGAAACCGAATAAATTCTATGATTTGGTAATCGAGGTGGCGATCGTGCGGCCCGGCCCGATCCAGGGCGACATGGTGCATCCTTATCTGCGGCGGCGCGACGGCATCGAACCGGTCCGCTACCCATCGAAGGCGCTGGAACAAGTGCTGGGCCGCACCTTGGGCGTGCCATTGTTCCAAGAACAGGCGATGAAGATCGCCATCGTCGCGGCGGGTTTCACCCCGGCCGAGGCCGACCGGTTGCGCCGCGCCATGGCCACGTT
>JBBSNV010000006.1:0-14759 GCA_038260375.1 Reyranellales bacterium | reverse complement strand
GGCCTTCAGCGCGTAACAGACATCCGCCGTCATGCCGTCGAGCGCGCGGGCGAACTCGGCGTAATTGTCGCGCAGCGCGCCGGCGGAATAGCAATAGAATGGCGTACCGATCTCGGCGGCGATACGCGAGAGCGCGACGCCATCGGCCGACATTTCGTCGCCGCGATAGGAAAATCCGGTCATGAGTGTTCTAACTCGGCTTGGGATAGGTGCGTTCTTTAGGCGCGCTGGGCGGCGAATCGAGATCGGCCTTCTTGCCGCAAGCGCTTAACGCCGGCGCCAGCAAAGCCAAAGCCAGCGCCACGGCCATCAACTGCTTGATCGTCTTCATTCCTGACCTCTAAAGCGAAAAGCGCTTGCGCGCGCGCAACACTGCCGCTCGCACATTCCTGGGCGCGGTGCCGCCAAAGGAGGTGCGTGCGTTGACGCTAGCTTCCACGGTGAGCGCCTTGAAGATATCGCGCGTGATGCCGGGCTCGACCTTTTGCATGTCGGGCAAGGCCAATTTATCCAGCGCCACGCCTTGCTTGGAAGCCAATGCCACCAACTGGCCGGTGATGTGATGGGCGCGGCGGAACGGCAGGTTGAGCGAACGCACCAACCAATCGGCCAGATCGGTCGCAGTGGAATAATCCGCCGCCGCTACTTCACGCATGCGTGCCGCATTGGGCTTCATATCCAGCACCATGCCGGTCATCGCCGCCAAAGCGAGCTCCAAGGTGTCGGCCGCTTCGAAAGTCGGCTCCTTGTCTTCCTGCATGTCCTTGGAATAGGTCAGCGGCAGGCCCTTGAGCATGGTCAGCAGCGACACCAGCGCGCCGAACACGCGACCCGACTTGCCGCGCACCAATTCCGCGGCATCGGGGTTGCGCTTCTGCGGCATGATCGAGCTGCCGGTGGTGTAGGCATCGCTCAACGCCACGAAACGGAACGGCGCGGAGCACCACAGCACGATCTCTTCGGCCAGGCGCGACAGATGGACGGCGCAGATCGACGATGCCGCCAGGAATTCCAGCGCGAAGTCGCGATCCGACACCGCATCGAGCGAATTCTCCATCGGCCGGGCAAAGCCCAACGCCTTCGACGTCATGGTGCGGTCGATGGCATAGGGCGTGCCGGCCAGTGCCGCCGCGCCCAGCGGGTTCTCGTTAAGCCGGGCGCGCGCATCGGCGAAGCGGCCACGGTCGCGCCCGATCATCTCGACATAAGCCAACAGATGATGGCCGAAGGTGACCGGCTGGGCCGTTTGCAGATGGGTGAAACCCGGCATGATGGTGCCGGCATGTTCTTCGGCGCGCGCCAGCAAGGCTGCCTGCAGCGCCTTGAGCTGCAACTCGCTGCGGTCGATGGCGTCGCGCACCCAGAGCCGGAAATCGGTCGCCACCTGATCGTTGCGCGAGCGCGCCGTGTGTAGCCGGCCCGCCGCATCGCCGATCCTTTTGGCCAAGCTTGCTTCGACATTCATGTGAATGTCTTCCAGCGCAACGGAGAACTCGAACTTGCCTTTGTCGATATCGCTCAATATGGCGTCGAGCCCGGCGGCGATCGCGGCGCCATCCTTGGCCGAGATAATTTTCTGCTGCACCAGCATGGCGCAATGCGCCTTGGACGCGGCGATGTCCTGACGATACATCCGCTGATCGAAATCGATCGAAGCGTTGATCGCTTCCATGATCGCGGCCGGGCCACTGGCAAAGCGTCCGCCCCAGAGTTTGTTGGTCCCCCTGGAACTGACACTGGCGTTAGCGCCACCCTCAGCACGCGCGTTAGCGCCTTGTTTGGGCGCGCTGGCGCTACTCACTGCTTTATGCTTCCTTTTAGCCATGACGCTTTTAACCCGATTCCCCAATAACGCCGGCAAATCCCTTGCCCGGCTCGGCTTTTTGCTGCTGGCGATTGTGGCGATATTGGCGGGCCAATCAAGGGTAGAGACGGCGCTGGCGGCCGAGCCGCCGCTGGCGGGCAGCGTGGCTAAATTCAAACCTGCCGCCGCCGGCAAGACCGCCGTACCGATCGTAGCGTTGGATGCCAAAGGCGATACGCTCGACGCCAAGCGCTACGACGGCAAGCTGATGGTGCTGAATTTCTGGGCCACCTGGTGCGTGCCTTGTGTGAAGGAAATGCCCAGCCTGGATCGCATGCAGGCCAAGCTGGCCGATAGAGGCGTGGCGGTGGTGACCCTGTCGCTCGACGGACCGACCAAGGCGCGGGTGCAGCCGTTCTTCGACGACAAGAAGCTCACCCATTTGCCGATCCTGTTCGACCAGGGCAACAAGACCTTTTCCGGCTTCGGCGTCAGCGTGCTGCCGACCACCATCCTGATCCGCGACGGCAAGGAACTGGGCCGCCTCGAGGGCCCGGCCGAATGGGACGGATCCGACGCCCTGACCCTGCTGCAATATTATCTCGACAAGAAGAACTGATCGTCCATGGCGCGCATCCTGTTCGGTTGGGATAACGGCCTGGGCACCGGTTACATCGATCGGCTGCTGCTGATCGCCCGCGCCATGGCGGCCGAAGGCCACGAACCGGTATTCGCCATCCGCGACCTGATCACCCCGGCGGAAAGACTGAAAGACGTGCCGTGGCCGGTGTTCCAATCGCCCATTCCGATGGGCGTGCTCGAGCCCGTCGCGCCGAATTTCAATCCCAGCAGCTTCGCCGATCTGCTGGCGATGGCCAATTTCAACAACGCCACCGAACTCACCCGCTTGATGAAAGCGTGGGATTTGTTGCTGCAGATCATCAAGCCCGACCTGATCGTGGGCGAATACGCGCCGCTGCTGGCGCTCGCAGCCTATGGCCGCATTGCGATGATCATGATCGGGCATGGCTATTTGCTGCCACCGCCGGAATTGCAGAGATTCCCGGTGATCGACTATGCGCGCCAGCCGGTGGCATCGCAGGACGACATGCTGCAGATCGTCCAGCGCGTGCAACAAGCGCGCGGCCTCCCACTGCCGCCGCGTTTTCCCGCCGCGGTCAGCGGCGCGACGAGTTTCGTCACCGCCTATAGTGTGACCGATCCCTACGCACAGATGCGCGCGACCCCGGCGATCGGCCCACTCGAAACCTACACGCCGGCGCCGCCACCGGCGCAGCCGCGCTTTTATGCCTATCTCGCGGCCGACTATGGGGCGCTGCGCAAAGTGTTGGAAGGCATTGCCGGTGCGCGTTTGCCCGGCAGCCTTTACATCAAGCGCATCACCCCGCAACTGCGGCAATACATGGTCGAGCGCGGCATGGCCGTGCTCGATAAGCCGCCGCCGCTGGACCAGGCGGTGCGCGAGGCTTCGTTCATCATCCATCACGGCGGCATAGCGACCACCACGGCGGCGCTGGGCATCGGCCGGCCGCAAATGTTCTGGCCGCAAGTGACCGATCAAAGGATTACCGCCCAGACCGTCGATCAACTGGGCGTGGCCGACATCAGCGCCAACCAATATGCCCAGGGCGCGGCGGCGGCGACGGGCATGCAACGCCTGGCGGGCGATCAAACGAAAATGGCGCGAGCGCAGCAAGTGGCCGCGCAACTGCGCGCCAGCGGCGAAGGCAACAGTCTGGAAAGAATTTTAGCGGGCGCGCGCGACCTGCTCGCGAATAGGCATAATTAGGATCGCTTAGCGCGTCGGCACCGGCTGCGGGCCAGAATAATCGTAAAAGCCGCGACCGACTTTTTTGCCCAGCCAGCCCGCTTCGACGTATTTCACGAGCAGCGGACAGGGCCGGTATTTGGAATCGGCCAGACCTTCGTACAACACCTGCATCACCGACAGGCAGGTATCGAGGCCGATGAAATCGGCCAGCTCGAGCGGGCCCATCGGGTGGTTGGCGCCGAGCTTCATCGCCGTATCGATCGATTCGACCGAACCCACGCCTTCGTACAGCGCGTAGACCGATTCGTTGATCATCGGCAGCAGGATGCGGTTGACGATGAAGGCCGGGAAGTCTTCGGCGTTGGCCGGCGTCTTGCCCAGCTTGATGGTGAACTCACGCACCGCCTTGAAAGTATCTTCGTCGGTGGCAATGCCACGGATCAACTCGACCAGCTGCATGGCCGGCACTGGGTTCATGAAATGCACGCCCATGAACTTGCCCGGACGATCGGTGGTCGAAGCCAAGCGCGTGATCGAGATCGAAGAGGTGTTGGTGGCCAGCAAGGCCGTGGCGTTCAGATTGGGGCACACCTTCTTGAAAATGTCGCGCTTGATTGCTTCGTTCTCGGTCGCGGCCTCGATCACCAGATCGCAATCGCCCAGCGCCGCATAATCCAAGCCGGGATGGATATGTTTCAGCGCGAAAGCTTTTTCTTCCGGCTTGATGCGACCGCGCGCGATCTGGCGGTCGAGATTGCCGTCGATCGACTGTAAACCCTTGTCGAGATGCTCCTGATCGACATCGATCAGCTGCACATTGTAGCCGGACAAGGCGCAGACATGGGCGATGCCGTTGCCCATCTGCCCGGCGCCGATTACGCCGATGGTTTGAATGTTCATGTGGCTAACGCTTGTCCAACTCGGCTTGCAGCTCCGGCACGATCTTGAACAGATCGCCGACCAGGCCGTAATCGGCCACCTGGAAGATCGGCGCCTCTTCGTCCTTGTTGATGGCGACGATCACCTTGCTGTCCTTCATGCCCGCCAAATGCTGGATCGCACCCGAGATACCGATCGCGATGTAGAGATCGGGCGCCACGACTTTACCGGTCTGCCCGACCTGATAGTCGTTGGGCACGAAGCCGGCATCGACCGCCGCGCGCGACGCGCCGATCGCGGCGCCGAGCGTGTCGGCCAGTTTCTCCAGCATCTTGAAATTCTCGCCGCTTTGCAGGCCGCGTCCGCCCGAGACGACGATCTTGGCGCCGGCCAGTTCGGGGCGTTCAGACTTGGACAGTTCGGAGCCGACATAATCGGACAGACCGGATTTGGCGGCGGCCGCGATCTTCTCGACCGTAGCGCTGCCCGAATTGGCATCGCCCGGCTTGAAGGTGGTGCCGCGGATGGTCATGACCTTGACCTTGTCGCCAGACTGCACCGTGGCTAAGGCGTTACCGGCATAGATCGGACGAACAAACGTGTCCGGCGATTCGATGGCGATGACGTCGGAGATTTGTGCCACGTCGAGCAAGGCTGCCACACGCGGCAATACGTTCTTGCCGAACGAATTGGCCGGGGCCAAGACGTGGCTGTAATTGGGGGCGAGCCCGACGATCAGCGGCGCCAGCTCTTCGGCCAAGGCGTGACCGTAAGCGGCATCGTCGGCCACCAGCACCTTGGCGACGCCGGCGATCTTGGCGGCAGCTTGCGCCACGCCATCGCAATTCTGGCCGGCGACGAGCACGTGCACGTCGCCGCCCAGCTTGGACGCGGCGGTGACGGCATTGAGAGTGGCGCCGCGCAGCGACGCGTTATCGTGATCGGCAACAACGAGAATGCTCATCTTCAGATCACTCCCGCTTCGTTGTGCAACTTATCGATCAGCTCCTGCACCGTCTTGACCTTGACGCCAGCCTTGCGCTTGGCCGGCTCTTCGACTTTCAGGGTCTTCAAGCGCGGCGCAATGTCGACGCCCAGATCTTCCGGTTTGAGCTGCTCGATCGGCTTCTTCTTGGCCTTCATGATGTTGGGCAACGAGGCGTAGCGCGGCTCGTTCAAGCGCAGATCGGTGGTGATCACCGCCGGCAATTTCAATTTCAGATTCTCAAGGCCACCGTCGATCTCGCGTTTGATCTCAACCGTGCCCTCGGCGACGTTGAGCTTGTTGGCGAAGGTACCTTGCGACCAGCCCAACAGCGCGGCGGTCATCTGGCCGGTCTGGTTGCTGTCGTCGTCGATCGCCTGCTTGCCGACGATGATCAGGCCCGGCGCTTCCTTGTCGGCGACGGCCTTGAGCAGCTTGGCGACAGCCAACGGTTGCAACTCGGCATCGCTGACGACGTGAATGCCGCGATCGGCGCCCATGGCGAGCGCGGTGCGAATGGTTTCCTGGCACTGGGTCGGACCGGCGGAGAACGCGATCACTTCGGTGGCCTTGCCGGCCTCCTTCATGCGCACCGCTTCCTCGATGGCGATTTCGTCGAACGGGTTCATCGACATCTTGACGTTGGCCGTTTCGACGCCCGTCTTGTCGGCTTTGACGCGGATCTTGACGTTGTAGTCGATCACGCGTTTGACCGCGACCAGCACTTTCATTTTAAGGATCCCTTTAAAAACGACATGGTTCTTTAGGTTGCTTGCCGAGGCAAGTCAAGGCGTTGCCGCGCCTGCGAAGAAGCCCGAGTTTCGTCAATCGATAGAAGCACTTGAGCCGTGCCGCCGGTGCGTGGCGGCGTTGCGTTCAGCTCTGCCGTGTCTGGCCTGGCACCCACAGAATGTCGGCCTTGCCGCGCTGGTTGGCGTAGCGCGCCAGCACGAACAGATGATCCGAGGCGCGGTTGATGTATTTGATCGCTTCGGGGTTGATACGCTGCACACGCGCCAGTCCGACCATCTCGCGCTCGGCCCGCCGCGCCACGGTGCGCGCCAGATGCAGATAGGCCGAAAGCGGCGAACCGCCGGGCAGGATGAAGGAGTTGAGCGGCGAGAGTTCGGCGTTCATGGCGTCGATCTCGTGCTCGAGCCGCTCGACTTGTTTGGCCAGGATGCGCAGTGGCTCGTATTTGGGCGGCTCGTCCGATTCCGGCGTGCATAGATCGGCGCCGAGATCGAACAGATCGTTCTGCATGCGCATCAGCATGGCATCGATTTCGGATTCGCCGGCGCTGTGCAGCCGCGCCAGGCCAATACAAGAATTGGCTTCGTCCACCGTGCCGAACGCCGCGACGCGCGGATCGTCTTTCTCCACGCGCGCGCCATCGCCCAACGAGGTCTGGCCCTGGTCGCCGCCTCGCGTGTAGATGCGCGTCAGCTTGACCATGTGATCAGCCCTGCAAGCGGAACAGCAGGACGACGAACACGATCAAGGTGAAGCCCTGGAACAAGATGCGCAGGCGCATCAGCTTGTTGCCGTATTTCTCGTTGAACGCGCCGCCCCGGCCCATCGAAAACACACCGACGAACAAGGTGAGCAGGGTGCCGATCAGGCCGATGGCGACCAGGATGTAGAGAACGGTGTTCATGGCGATTCCTCGAAACGCGATTGCTTCAATATAGGACGGCCGATGCTGCGATACGACAGCAAAGCGCTTAACCGGCTACGGCAATACCCAGCAGCGCCGGCAGCCGCGTCATATCGTCGAACAGCGCGCCGCCCGAAGCTGCGAGGCCTGCGCGATCGGTATGCGGCGCGGCAGCATAGGCCAGCGCCCGCATGCCGGCGGTGCCTGCTGCCGTGACACCTGGCACGGCATCCTCGACCACCACGCAATCGGCCGGTGCTGCGCCCATGCTCCTCGCCGCATGCAGAAACAGGTCGGGGAACGGCTTGCCGCGCGCCACCATGGTGGCGCTGAACATCTGTCGCTCGAAGCGCGGCAACAGGCCGGACAAGCCCAAGGTCAGGCGCATCTTGTCGATCTCGCCCGACGAGGCGACGCAGTAAGGCACGCGCGCGGCGTCGAGCGCATCGAGCGCGGCCACGATGCCCGGTGTCGTCCTCACACCGTCGCGGCGGAAGCTCTCGAAGGTGTGCTGCTGAAGGCGCATCACGAAATCGGCCGGCACGTTGCGGCCGATCTCGCGCTCGACGATCTCGATGCAGGATTTCATCGAGCGCCCGACCAGGCGGGCGATTGTCTGATCGACCGACCAGTTCAGGCCGATCTGGTTGAGGGCGGCGGCAAAGCAGCGGTTCGATTCCGGTTCGGTATCGACCAGCACGCCATCGCAATCGAAGATGATCAGCACCGCTATTCGACGAAGGTGTTTTTGACGCGCTTGGAGATGAGGAAATAAGGAACCCAAATGGCACACACCACGGCAGCGCGAGCCAAATCTTTAAAATCGCCACCGTCCGGTTGGTTCGCGACGGCTGGGATCTGCGACAACAACACCACATCGATAATTTGCGCCAGCAACACGCCGATATACCATGCAACCATTAGCTTCGGCAGACGGCGGCTCTTGTTCTTCATGATCATCAACTGGACGATCGGTAGCGCGATCAGCGCGACACCCATCACCACCTCGAATATCAAGGCCGGCGCCCATAACGGATGGTAGGCGGCACTGCCCGGCGTGGTCAGGGCCGGCCACAATCCCTCCTTGAACACGGGCAACAAATCCCTAATGAAGGTGAATATCCCGTAAACCGACGTGATGATCAGGCCGATGATCGGCAGAATCAGCCATCCGCCAATGCCGCGAGGTTCGGGTTTCTGTCCCGCTACTGGAATGCTCATAGCTCCACCGGCACAATTGCATTGATGCCGATCATAGCTACCGCCCTCAAAAAGAGAAGCCGCGATCGAATTAGACTAAGGTGACAATTGAGCGCCTTGCGTTGCACGGCGCGCCTTGAATGGGATGCAACGGACAATAATGCGCAGATCGATTATCCACTCGTTTGGTGAAACCTCGCGCCTGCTGCTCGGTGCGACGCTTGACTTGGCGCGCCGCGAGACGCTGCTGCTGAGCGTGTTGTTGCTGGTGGCCGGCGGCGTTTGGGCTTTCATCGCCATCGCCAGCGAGATGGTCGAAGGCGAGACCCAGGCCATCGACCGGATGCTGCTGTTGGCGTTGCGCAATCCCACCAATCCCGACCAGCCGATCGGTCCGGAATGGCTGCAGCAAACCGCGCTGCAAATCACCGCGCTGGGCAGCACGACGATCCTGACCTTGATCACGCTTGCCGCCATCGCCTGGCTGCTGCTACTGCGCAAGCGCGGCGAAGCTTTGCTGCTGGCGGTCGCCATCGGCGGCGGCGCGCTGCTATCGACCCTGCTGAAAGACGGCTTCGCTCGGCCGCGGCCGGATCTAGTGCCGCATGGCGATTTGGTCCATTCGCTGAGCTTCCCCAGCGGCCACGCCATGTCGTCGGCCGTGGTGTATCTGACCTTGGCGGTGCTATTAGCGCGGTTTCAGCCGCATCGCCGGCTGAAGATCTATCTGGTGTCGCTGGCCATCGCGCTGACCGTGCTGATCGGCGTCACCCGCGTCTATCTGGCGGTGCATTGGCCGAGCGACGTGCTGGCCGGCTGGTGCATGGGCAGCGCCTGGGCGCTGCTGTGTTGGACGGTGGCGTCGCGCTGGATGAAAGATCACCGCGCCTAGTTGCGGCCCTCGATCAGGCCGCGCGCGATGACCTGGGCTTGGATTTCGGCGGCGCCCTCGAAGATGTTGAGGATGCGCGCGTCGCACAGTACGCGGCTGATCGGATATTCCTGGGCATAGCCGTTGCCGCCATGGATCTGCAGCGCGTTGTCGGCGTTGGACCAGGCGACGCGGGCCGCCAACAACTTGGCCATGCCGGCTTCGATGTCGCAGCGCCGCTCGCTGTCTTTCTCGCGCGCCGAGAAATAGGTGAGTTGGCGCGCCACCATGGTCTCGACCGCCATCCAGGCGATCTTGCCGAACACGCGCGGGAAGGCGTAGATCGGCTGGCCGAATTGGATGCGCTCCTTGGCGTAACGCAGGCCCAGCTCCATGGCGCATTGCGCCACGCCGATGGCACGGCCGGCGGTCTGGATGCGCGCCGATTCGAACGTCGCCATCAGCTGCTTGAAGCCATTGCCTTCCTGCTCGCCCAACAGATTGGCGGCAGGGATTTCAAAGCCGTCGAAGCCCAGCTCGTATTCCTTCATGCCGCGATAGCCCAGCACCTTAATCTCGCCGCCGCTCATGCCCTCGGCCGGGAACGGATCGGAATCGGTACCGCGCGGCTTCTCGGCGATGAACATCGACAAGCCCTGATAGCCCCGCTTGTCGACATTGGTGCGCGCCAGCAAGGTCATCATGTCGGTGCGCGCAGCGTGGGTGATCCAGGTCTTGTTACCGTTTACTTTATAGACGTCGCCATCGCGCACGGCGCGGGTGCGCAACGAGGCAAGATCGGAGCCGGTATTGGGTTCGGTGAACACCGCGGTCGGCAAGATCTGGCCGGTGGCGATCTTGCGCAGATATTTCTCTTTCTGCTGCTGCGTGCCGTTGAGGCGAATGAGTTCGCCGGCAATTTCCGAGCGCGTGCCCAGCGAGCCGACGCCGATATAGCCGCGCGACAATTCCTCGGTGACCACGCACATGGCGAGCTTGCCCATGCCCAGCCCGCCCCACTCTTCCGGCACGGTCAGGCCGAACACGCCCAGCTCGGCCATCTGCTCGACCACGGCAATCGGGATCAACTCGTCCTTCAAATGCCATTGATGGGCGAACGGCATCACCGCGTCGTTGACGAAGCGGCGGAATTGTTCGCGCACCATGTCGAGCGATTCATCGTCCAGTCCCAGCGCGCCGAAATTGCCGCTGTCCAGACTATCGGCAATCAGCTCGGCGATGCGTTGCCTGACTGAAGTCGTGTTGCCGCCGGCTTGCAGCTTGCGTACCGATGGGGTGTGTAACGCGGCGACATCTTTCTCACCGAGACCCAGATCGGCCGGCCGCACGATCTCGACCTGGCTGATGGCGATGCCGCCGGCCATCTGATTGAGATATTCGCCAAATGCGGCCTGCAGGATAAGTTGCTCGAGCTCGCCGAACTGATCGGCTGCCTTTAAGCGCTCGCCCCAGCCCAGCATCTGGCGCAAGCCCGACGCATAGGTGGCGATCCAGGCAAAACCGTGGGCGGCGAATTGCTCGGCATTGAGCAAGCCGGCATCGACTTTGCCTTTGGGAGCCACGATGCCGCGCACGGCGGCGCGTGCGGCTTGGGCGTAAGCATCGGCGGCATCGGCCGCTTCGGCGCAGAGCGGCAACAGTCGATCGAGGATCGGGCTGGACAATCGGTCGGCGCGCGAGGGAGCGGACATAGCAATTCTCCGAAGGCAGAAACGACACGGGCCGACGTTACTGTAAACGCCGGCCCGCTAATGATGCGGTGTGGCGCGCTATTCTTCCAGCGCGTCTTCCAAGGTGCGCAGGCCGGGCCGCTTGGCTTGCACCAGCACTGCCATGTTGCCGGGCTTGTGCTGGTTCTTCCACATCTTGGTGTGGGCGCGCGGGATTTCGTCCCACGAAAACACTTCCGACATGCACGGATCGAGGCGGCGTTCCAGCATCAGGCGGTTGGCCTGGCTGGCTTGCAGATAGTTGGCGAAATGCGAGCCCTGCAGGCGCTTCTGGCGCATCCAGACGTAGCGTGCGTCGAAGGTCAAATTGTAGCCGGTGGTGCCGGCGCAGAACACGACCATGCCGCCGCGCTTCACGACGAGGCACGACACCGGGAAGGTGGCTTCGCCCGGATGCTCGAACACCATGTCGACGTCGTTGCCCTTGCCGGTGATGTCCCAGATCGCCTTGCCGAATTTGCGCGCCTCTTTGGTCCAGGCATCGTATTCGGGCGTGTTGACCGTGGGCATCTGGCCCCAGCATTTGAAGTCGTTGCGGTTGATCACACCCTTGGCGCCCAACGACATGACGAATTCGCGCTTGCTCTCGTCGGAGATGATGCCGATGGCGTTGGCGCCCGATACCGCGCAGAGCTGCACGGCGAACGAACCCAAGCCGCCCGAGGCGCCCCATACCAACACGTTATGACCGGGGCGCAGGATGTGCGGGCGATGGCCGAAGAACATGCGGTAGGTCGTGGCCAAGGTCAGCGTGTAGCAAGCCGCTTCTTCCCAGGTCAGATGCTTGGGCCGTTCCATCAATTGGCGATCCTGCACGCGGCAGAATTGAGCGAACGAACCGTCCGGTGTCTCGTAGCCCCAGATGCGCTGGGTGGTCGAGAACATCGGATCGCCGCCGTTGCATTCCTCGTCGTCGCCGTCGTCCTGATTGCAATGGATGACGACTTCGTCGCCGACTTTCCAACGCTTCACCTTGGAACCGACCGCCCAGACGATGCCCGAGGCGTCGGAGCCCGCGATGTGATACTCGGCCTTGTGCACATCAAAGGGGGAAATCGGCGTGCCGAGACCCGCCCACACGCCGTTGTAATTCACGCCGGCCGCCATCACGAGCACCAGCACGTCGTGCGAATCGAGCGTCCAGGTCGGCACCACCTCGACCTGCATCGACTTCTCCGGCTCGCCATGGCGCTCGCGGCGGATGGTCCAGGCGTACATTTTGGACGGCACATGACCCAAGGGCGGAATCTCGCCGATCTCGTACAGGTCTTTCTTCGGCTGGCCGGCGGTCAGCTCGAATACATCGGCCGTGTCTTTCATGATCGCAGTCCCTCTTTGGCGGCCGTTGGCCACGGCCGATAAATCAATGCGCGAACCTTAAACAGGAACGACATCGTATTGCAATGCACAATGGCGCAATCTTCTATAGATTCCACCGGTTTGGTAATTTTATTATCAGAATGCTAAAGAGCGGCCACTTAATGGGCGTTTTCCCTAGCACCGCGAGCTTGATCTCTTTCTGCGGAGCTGCAGCGCAACAATCGGTCAATAGCCGAGTTTCTGAATCGATTGGCACGGTCCCTTGAGCGCGTTCCATTCCGGATACTGAACGCCGCCAGTTCCAGCCCACGATCTGCGCTATGGATCGAACTTCTTCGCCGATTGGCACGAGACTTTGAGCAGCTTCCATTGTTCGGCCGTGAAAGCGGCTTGGCCGCCCGGCACAGTCCTATCGTCCAGTGCCTTGATGCGATCGGGCGTTGCCGGATGAGTGCTGAGCCATTGCAGCGAAGACGATTTGTCCTTGTCTTCCGTGTCGAGGTTTTCGAAGAAATGCTTCAGCCCGTCGCTGCGCAGCCCGATCTTTTGCAGAATAGTGATGGCGAACAGGTCGGCCTCGAGTTCGGCTTCGCGGCTATAGGTCAATTGCCACACCTGGCCGCCATAGCTGACCATGCCGCCGCCGCCGCCGCCCAGACTGGCCAGCAGGGCCACACCCAGACCGCGCGTCAGTTGCTGCATCCCGTGACGATGCACGACATGGCCCACTTCATGACCCAGCACGCCAGCCACTTCGTCGCCCGAGCGGGCGACATCGAGCAGCGCGCTAAATACGACGATGTGACCGCCGGGCAGGGTGATGGCATTGGGCAGCGGGCTGTTGATCAGGTGAACATGCAGTTCGCGATCCCAGCTGGCCGCGCTGGCCAATCGATCGGCCAGCCTTTGCAACGCGGCCGTGGCCGGGCTAGAGCGGCATTCGTAGGATCTGAGATCGACGATTTGCGTGAGTTGATCGCCCATGGTCGTCTCCCATTCGTAAGGAATCGAGCGGGCAATGGTGGCGTTGGTGATGCCGAACGCCACGACCACCAGTGTCCCCGCCAGCGCCAACCCCACGCCGATCGCCGCCGGCCACAGGACGCGGCGCCGCGATATCGACGAACTGACCATCACGATCTCCTTGCACAGTCCGAATCGACCAGAACGGTGACCCCGCAACCGGCCCAACTCAAGGCCCGAATCTCTTGTTGCAGTGCGGTAAGATACGCTAGGGTCGGGCCGACGGCCTCGAAATCCAATCGGTGCGTTGCAATCAATGGTCGACCAAGCCAAGCCCGCCAACCCGAGCGACAAGGCAGCGCCGCAGCGCGACCAGCTTCGCGCCGCGAGGGGCGCCGTGGGACGCGATCAGCCGTGGCTGATCCGCACCTATTCGGGCCATTCGACCGCCAAGAAATCCAACGAGCTCTATCGCACCAATCTGTCGCGCGGCCAGACTGGTCTGTCGGTGGCGTTCGATCTGCCGACCCAGACCGGTTACGACGCCGATCATATCTTGGCGCGCGGCGAAGTCGGCAAGGTCGGCGTGCCGATTGGCCATTTGGGCGACATGATCGCGTTGTTCGACGGCATCCCGCTCGACCGCATGAACACGTCGATGACCATCAACGCGCCGGCGGCGTGGTTGTTGTCGCTCTATATCGCCTGCGCCGAAAAGCAGGGCGTTGACCGCAAGAGCTTGCAGGGCACGACGCAGAACGACGTGATCAAGGAATATCTGTCGCGCGGCACTTACATCTTCCCGCCCAAGCCATCGTTACAGCTCACCGCCGACATCATCGCTTTCACCTATCGCGAAGTGCCGAAGTGGAATCCGATGAACGTCTGCTCCTATCACTTGCAGGAAGCAGGTGCGACGCCGGTGCAGGAGCTGGCCTTCGCTTTGGCCAACGCCGTGGCCATTCTCGACGCGGTGAAGGCCACTGGCCAAGTGCCGGCGGTCGATTTCTCCAAGGTGTTTTCGCGCATCTCTTTCTTCGTCAATGCCGGCATCAAGTTCGTCACCGAGATGTGCAAGATGCGCGCCTTCGGCGAATTGTGGGAAGAGATCGGCAAAAGCTATAGCGTGACCGAACCCAAGGCGCTGCTGTTCCGCTACGGCGTGCAAGTCAATTCGCTGGGACTGACCGAACAGCAGCCTGAGAACAACGTCTATCGCATCCTGCTCGAAATGCTGTCGGTAGTGCTATCGAAGAAAGCCCGCGCCCGTTCGGTGCAATTGCCGGCGTGGAATGAAGCACTTGGCCTGCCGCGCCCCTGGGATCAGCAATGGTCGCTGCGCCTGCAGCAGATCATGGCGTATGAAACCGACCTGCTCGAGTTCGGAGACATTTTCAATGGCTCGACGGAAATCGCCGCCAAGGTCGAAGAGCTGAAGATCGCCGCGCGTGCCGAGGTGGCACGCATCGACGGCATGGGCGGCGCCGTTGCCGCGGTCGATGCTAGCTACATGAAACAGAAGCTGGTCGAATCCAAT
>JBBSNV010000005.1:0-14921 GCA_038260375.1 Reyranellales bacterium | reverse complement strand
CCGGCGATCAGCATGCCGATGCCGGCCGAAGTGCGGGCGCCGGTCAGCATGGATCGATAAAACGCGCGCCAGGTAACGCTACGATACAGCAGCACCGACACCAGCAGCGCATAGGCGCCGGCCATGGCGGCCGCTTCGGTCGGCGTGGTGATGCCGGTGTAAATGCAGGCCAGCAGCACGATCGGCATCATCAAGGTCGGCAAGGCGCGCCAGGCCAGGCATGGGATCTGGCGCAGCTTCGTGGCCGGTTCGACCGGGAAACTTTCGCGCCGTGCGCCGCGCGCCACGATTGCCATCAGCGCCAGGCCCATCAACAGGCCGGGGATCACGCCGCCCAGGAACAGGAAGCCGATCGAGGCCTTCGACACCAAAGCGTAAACGATCATCGGAATCGAGGGTGGAATGATTGGGCCGATTACCGCTGCGGCGGCTGTCAATGCCGCGGCGTAACTGGGCCGGTACTTTCCTTCCGCCGTCATCATGGTCTGCATCATCTTGCCCGGACCTGCGGCGTCGGCGATGGCCGAGCCCGACATGCCAGCGAAAATAACCGCCTGCAGGATGTCGACATAGGCCAGCCCGCCGCGGAAGCGGCCGACGATGGCGTTGCAGAATGCCAGCAGTCGCGCCGTCATCGAGCCCACGCTCATTAACTCGGCCGACAGGATGAACAGCGGCACCGCCAGGATGATCTCGTTGACATACATGCCATTGAGGATTTGCTCCGCCGCCGTGCCGATATCCAAGCCCGCCAGCGCCAGATAGAGCACCGAGGCTGCGATCATGGCGTGGCCGATCGGCAGGCCGAGCAGGGCCAACACCGTCATGGCGACGATGCTGAGCGAAAAGGGGCTGGCGAAATTCACGAGAAGGGTTCGATGGTGTCGCGCCGTTGGGCGGGCGGCTCGTACGCCGATGGCCCGAACATTGCGCGCCAGGCCAGGAATAGATAGCGCGCCAGCATTGCTATCACGAAGACTACGTAGATCGAGAACACCCAGTCGAAGCGGAACTTCAGATACGCCGTTTTCTCGACTTTCATGAAGCTGACATAGTCGTAGGCGCCGGGCAGCGACAGGCCGTAGATCGCGATCAAGCCCACCGAGGCCAGCAACAGCATGATGCGCTGCGCCTTGCGCCCGACCGCGCCATAGACGATGTCGAAGCGAATTTCTTCGCTCTCGCGCGTGACGAAGGCGGCGCCGAACAATACCAGCCAGACCCACAACATCACGCTCAACTCGGCAGTCCAGCCGGTGTGATAGTTGGTCAAATAGCGCAGACCGATTTGGAGCAGAAAGGCCACGAACATCGCAGCCAGCATCACCGCCAAAACATTCTCGGCGCGGCGATAGAGCCACGCGCCCAAGCGCAGAGTGGCAGGACGATGGAGTGGATTCATCGAGCGAGAGTATCCTAAAAGCGGCAGCCCGGCCTAACCCCTGCCGGGCTGCCACACGCGACTAGAGCGCGTTGATCTTGTCGACCATGCCGGCCGGCCAGCTCTTGGCCAGATCCGACGCCAGGTATTTGGCTTGGGCGTATTTGCGGAACGCCGCCTGATCCGGCTCATACACGTTCAAGCCCTTGGTCTTGAAGAAGCCGACGAGCTCCTTCTCGCGCGTCAGATGTTTTTTGGTCGAGAAGTCGATCGCGGCGTCGGCCGCCGCCTGCAGGCGAGCCTGTTGGTCGGGCTTCAGCGCGGCCCATGCCTTGCTCGAGATGGTCAACAGGTCGAAGCCCACCAGATGCGAGGTCAGGACGATTTGCGACATCACTTCGTAGAACTTCATGTTCTCGACATTGGGCAGTGGATTGTCCTGGCCGTCGATCGCGCCGGTCTGTAAGCCGGTATAGACCTCGGCATAGGCCATCGCGGTCGGATTGGCGCCCAGCGACTCGCCCAGGAACTGCCAGGTTTCGCCAGGCGGCATGCGCAGTTTGATGCCGGCCATGTCGGCCGGTGTGTTGATCTTCTTATTGGGCTTCAGGCCGATCTGGCGCGCGCCGAAATAGGTCGGGCCCAGCACTTTCACCTGCAACTCGGTCTCGGTCGTCTTCTTCAATTGCGTGCCCAGATCGCTGGCGAAGAATTTCTGCATGTGCGCCGCATCGCGGAACAGATAGGCCGAGGTGACGATCGACCAGGCCGGAATCTGCTTGGAGAAATCCTGCGGTGCGATGTTGCCCATCTCTAAATTGCCACGCTGCAAGGCCACCAGCTCGGTGCCCTGCTTGAACAGATTGCCGCCGTAGTAGGCTTCGAGAGTCGCGTCCTGCGCGATCGCGGCGCCAAACATCTTCATCATTTCGGCACGGATGTCCTGCTCGGAGAACACGGCGGAGAAGCGCAGCTTCTGTTTCTCCTGCGCTAAAGCGGGGAACGCGGCCAGCGCAGCGATGGCGCCGGTGCCGGCCATGAACGTACGACGAGTGGTTTTCATATCTTCCTCCGAGTTGGCTTTGGTTCGATTGCCTTTGACGAAGTCATGCCGCGGCCTCGAAATGGCTCGCCATGGCATTGCGGTCCGGCGTCTTGCCGGTAAAAAGTTCGAAAGCGCGCACCGCCTGGCCGATCGCCATGCCGATGCCGCTCAAGCTGCGGCAACCCAAGGCGCGCGCGCGGCGCAACAATTCGGTTTCCGCCGGAAAATAAACGATCTCCGCCACCCAATGCTTGGGCTGCAGCAGATCGGCCGGGAAGGGCAGGCCGGGATATTTCGCCATGCCCATCGGTGTGGTGTTGACGATGCCGTCGGCCGTTTCCAGCGCCGATTCGACGTTGCCTTCGGCGCGCACGCGCTGGCCCGATGTCTTATCCAGGCGGTGCGCCAGCGCATCCGCGCGGCCGGCATCGCTATCGATCAGCACCAGATCCTTGACGCCCAATTCGAGGAGCGCATGCGCCACCGCCGCGCCCGCGCCGCCGGCGCCGAATTGCACCACGCGATCCAGCGCCGCGCCGTTCATGCCGTCCTTGAAGCCTTGCGCAAAGCCCCAGGCATCTGTGTTGTAGCCGGTGTTCTTGTTGTCGCTGGAGAACACCACGGTGTTGACCGCGCCGATCGCCCGCGCTTCGGCCGATAGCGATTGCAGATGCGACAAGATCTGCTGCTTGAACGGATGGGTGACGTTCAGCCCGACAAAACCGGCTTTGGCGGCGGCATCAATCGCGCTGGGCAGCGCGGCATCGGGCAAGTTCAAGGCGTCGAAATCCAGCAGCAGATAGGAGCAGGCGATGCCCAACCTTGCCGCTTCGCGCTCGTGCATGATCGGCGAGCGCGAGGATTGAATGCCGCGCCCCAGCAAGCCGACCAGAATATCGCTACCCCGGCCGGCCGGCCGCGCGGCCAGCATGGCTTGCAACGCGTCGATGCTTTGTTGCTGCAAATCGCGCAAACGACAGGCCCTCTGTTCCACCCCGTTTCGGCCGGCCTGTTTGCCGGCCTTGTCATCTCATGGCTGCGTCGGATATGCACATGCCATGAGATTTCGTGCGACAATGTACGAAACGGTTAGTTTAGTCAACGCGGGGCCTTCACGGTCCTGGGGAAATCCACGTTAGATGGCAAAGAAAATCAAGCGCAGCAGCCGCTCCGAGGTCAAGCGCACACGCGCCCAGGACCCCGAAGGCACACGCCGCGATATTCTTGCCGTGGCGTCGAAGGAGTTCGCGCTGTCGGGCTTGTCGGGCGCACGCATCGACGAGATCGCAGCGCAAACCAAATCCTCCAAGCGCATGATCTATTACTATTTCGGCGACAAGGAAGGGCTCTATCTGCGCGCGCTGGAGAACGCCTACAAGCTGGTGCGCGAAGGCGAGGCCAAGCTCGACACCGAAGACCTGCCGCCGCTGGAGGCGCTCAAGCGGCTGGTCGAATTCACTTTCGATCACCATCATCGCCACGAAGAATTCATCCGCATGGTGATGATCGAGAACATCCATCACGGCCAATACCTGGAACGCTCCGACGCGATCGGCGATCTTAACGTCACCGCCATCGACCACATTGCGCGCATCTACAAGCGCGGGGTTACCGGCGGGGTGTTCCGCCGCGGCCTCGATCCAGTCGAATTGCATTGGGCAGTCAGCGCCTTATGCTTCTTCAACGTCTCCAATCGTGCCACTTTCTCCAAGATTTTCGGCCGCGATTTCGGCGCCGACGCGCAACTCACGCGGTTGCGCCGCAATGCGGTGGACATGGTGCTGCGCTTCGTCGCCAAGCCCGGCGTTCTACCTAAAGACTGACACCAAAGACTGACTGTCCACAGCGCACCTTCTTGCGTTCGGCGCGCTTGCGCTTACGTTGTACGAACTAGTTCGTTTATATCGATCAAAAGGCGGCGCATGAAAACCTCGATCGCAACGGTGTCGATCAGCGGCGGTCTGCGCGAAAAGCTAGCGGCAATCGCCGCGGCCGGTTTCGACGGCGTGGAAATATTCGAAGCCGACTTCCTGGCGTTCGATGGCACGCCGGCCGATGTCGGGCGCATGGTGGCCGATCACGGCTTGCAGATCACCCTGTTCCAGCCGTTCCGCGACTTCGAGGGCCTGCCGCCCGAACAGCGCGCCAGAGCCTTCGATCGCGCCGAACGCAAATTCGATCTGATGCAGCAGCTCGGCACCGATTTGATGCTGATTTGCTCGAATGTCTCGCCGCTGTCGATCGGTGGCATCGATCGCGCTGCTGCCGACTTCCGCGAGCTGGGCGAGCGCGCCGCCAAGCGCGGCTTACGCGTCGGCTACGAGGCGTTGGCCTGGGGCCGCCACGTCAACGACCATCGCGACGCCTGGGAAGTGGTGCGCCGCGCCGATCATCCCAGCTTCGGCCTTATCCTGGATTCGTTTCACACTCTGGTGCACAAGATCGACGTGGCTTCGATCCGCTCGATTCCGGGCGACCGCATCTTTATTGTGCAATTGGCCGATGCGCCGTGGATGAACATGGATTTCCTGTCGTGGAGCCGGCATTTCCGCAACATGCCGGGGCAGGGCGAGTTCGATGTCGCGGGCTTCATGCGCGCGGTCGCCGCCACCGGCTATGCCGGGCCGCTGTCGTTGGAAATCTTCAACGACCAGTTCCGCGGCGGCTCGCCCAAATCGATCTCGGTCGATGGTCGGCGTTCGCTGGTCAATTTGATGGATCAGGTGGCGCGCGCCGAACCCGCCATCGCCACCTTACCGCTGCCCGGCACGGGCGCATTAAATGTGCCGGCGATGCCCGATCGCATTGCCGTGCACGGTGTGGAGTTCGTCGAATTCGCCGCCGACGAGACCGAAGCGGTGGAACTGATCGCGCTGTTGCGCAGCATGGGCTTTCGCCTGGCCGGCCAGCACAAGCACCGCCAGGTCGCGCTGTATCGCCAGGGCGGCATCAACATCGTCGTCAACACCGAGCCGGAAGGCCTGGCGCATTCGTCCTATCTGGTGCACGGCACCTCGGTCTATGCCATCGGCCTGAAAGTCGAGGATGCCGCCGCCACCGTCGCGCGCGCCAAGGCGCTGGGCGCCGAGCCATTCGCTGAGCGCCGCCTGGCGGGCGAATTGTCGATCCCCGCGATTCGCGGCGTGGGCGGCGGGGTGATCTATTTCCTCGACCAGCGCAGCGATTTGGCCCGGGTCTGGGAAATCGAATTCGATCTGATCGACGATGCCGCGTTTCAGGACGCGGGCCTGCAGCGCATCGATCACGTCGCGCAAACCATGAACTACGAAGAGATGCTGAGCTGGGTGTTGTTTTATATTTCGATCTTCCGCACCCGCAAGCTGCCGGCGGTCGATGTGGTCGATCCCGGCGGCTTGGTCCGCAGCCAAGTCATTGAAAGCGAGAGCGATATAGAGATCGAGAGTAATGGTGCGGCGCTACGACTGACCTTGAACGGCGCGGAAAGCGCCCGCACCCTGGCCGGCCATTTCTTGGCCAAAGGCTTCGGCTCGACGATCCAGCATCTGGCGCTGAGCACCGACGATATTTTCGCCACCGCCGCCCGCATGCAAGCGCTCGGTTTCAAGGCGCTCGACGTGCCGGCCAATTATTACGACGATTTGGAAGCGCGCTTCGGCCTCGATGAGGAAACCACCGCAGGATTGAGACGCCACGGCATTCTCTTCGACCGCGACGATGCGGGCGAGTATCTGCAGTTCTACACCCGCAATTACGGCGATGGCTTCTTCTTCGAGATCGTGCAGCGCCGCGATGCCTATAACGGCTACGGTGCGGCCAACGCGCCGGTGCGCATCGCAGCCCAACGCCGCGCGCTGAACTTGGACGACACCGCCGCGTTGCGCTAGCCGCCCAACGGCTGGCTACATTTGCTTGAAATGCGACGGCAGGTCATTGAGCGACACATGCGTGAGATCTTTGGCTACGGTATGCGTCAGTTTCTCCTGCGCGTGCTTGTCCAACGCCGAGCGGATTTCGCCCAGCATCACCGGCGGCGCCACCACAATCAGATGATCGAAACGCGAAGCCAGCGCATCAGCATTGAGGCGCGCCGCCAGCCGATCGGCGAAGTTCAGCTTCTCTTCTTTATGTAGGTCGGTGCCGGGGTCCATGGAGTGGCGCTGGCCGCCGGCGCCGCTATCGAAGCTGCGGCCGGGCTTGTCGCTGCCGATTTCATGGCTGGGATGCAGCTTGTTGTCGATGCTGCCGACCTGGTGCAGGTCGCCATCGCCTTCGACTCGGTGGGTCTCGATAAAGCGCGCATGGGCGCCATCGGCGACCAAAATCAGGGTGGTTGTCTGCTTCATGGCGTGATCTTTCCTTGTTGTGCTTGAAAGATACGCTTTATGGCTGCGATCGCTCCATTTGCCGCGGAATAGGGCCCCAATGACGCCAATCTACGCGCCGATCCAAAGGTCGGCCGGCGTGATGCTGTGGGCCAGCCGGAACAGCGAGGCGACCATGCCCGGTGCTGCATCCGGTAAGGTCAGGCTTTGCACGGTGGCGCCCAACACCGCCTCATCGCTGGCCATCACCAGCACGATCCAATCCGCCACCGCATCGCCGCCGCGAATGTTTTGCTCGCGGGTCGGCGCCGTGGCCGGAGTCTCTGTGCGCAGCAAATGCCCGCCAACCAAACCGGGCAGGGTAGTGATGTGTCGCAATGTCTCGCGCAGATGCTCGCGCAGCGCATCGTCCCGGCCAGCCTTTGGCGACAGCCGCAGAGTGGCGGCAAAACCGGCAACGCCACTGCCCGCACTTTCCAACACCCGGCTCTGGCTGCGCATCATGCTGCGATGATGCGGCATCATCTTGGTCGACCAGGGTGTGGGATTGTCGAGCCGCTGGCGATACGCCGCCGAGGTCAAAATCTCGAAGGCTTCGAGTTCGTAGAGCACGAAGAAGCCCCCATGGGAGATAGCGTCGTTGTCGATGCTGGCCCAGCGTGTGCCGCGCCGGAAGCCGGGGATGCTCATGCGCTCGGGGAAATGCTCGTGCGAATGCCAATCCTCGAACTCGGCGCGTTGCGCTGGGGCCATATCCCACCACATGGCGACGGCGGCTTGACCGAGCAGCGGCACGGTTGATCGGACGGCTTTAGGAAATGGCCGGGGCGCGCGGCCGGCGGCAGAACATCCAGGCCAAGGCCAGCGCCGGCAGCGATATCGCCATCGCCGCCACCATCATTTGCAGCGGCGACCACGGCATCAGCCCGCCGCCCGGCGCCGCGAAGAACAGACCGCCCGCAATCAGCGCCACCCGCACCGGCCATTCCAGTATGCCGCAGCGGCGCAAATCGCCGATCAGCGGCTGGTAGCCCTGCAGTCCGCCGCAGATCAGGGTGATGCCGATCAGCGCCGTGACGAAGAAGCCCGCGGCATCGACCAGGCTGCCTTGCAGCACCATCGACGGATTGAGCACGAAGAAGAACGGCACGAAATAGATGATGGCGCCGATCTTCATCGCTTGCAGGCCAGTGTCGATCGGGCTCGCCTTGGCGATCGAGGCGGCGGCGAAGGCGGCCAGCGCCACCGGCGGCGTGATGAAGGAGACCATGCCCCAGTACATGATGAACATGTGCACGGCCAGCGGATTGAGCCCGACCTTGATCAGCGCCGGCGCCAGCAGCACGGCCAGGAAGATGTAGCAGGCGGTGATGGTCATCCCCATGCCGAGGATGAAGCTGGTCAACGCCCCCATGATCAGCAGCAGGAACACCTGATCGCCGGCGATGAACAGCAATTCGGTGGTCAGGGCCCCAGTCAACCCGGTGGCGGAGAAGGCGCCAACCAATAATCCGGCGCCGGCCAGGATCGTCGCCAGTTCGACGAACAGCCTTCCGTTGCCTTCGAGGAAGTTGCGCAGGTCGCGCCAGCCCCAACGCTGCGGCGAGAACAACTGGTTCAGGACCAGCAGCAAGGCCGTCGCCAGCCACGGCGCCCAGTTCTCGCGCTTCATCACCAGCAGCAGGAAGATCAGCAGCACGATGACGAAGATGAAATACCAACCTTCGCGGAACACCTTGCCCAGCGGCGGAATTTCCTCCTCGTTCAGCCCGACCATGCCATGGCGGCCGGCATGGGAATCGATCTGCATGAACAGCGCGAAGTAGTAGAGAATTGCCGGAATGGCGGCGGCCAGCGCTACCTCGGCGTAGGAGATGTTGAGGAACTCGGCCATCACGAAGGCGGTGGCGCCCATCACCGGCGGCGCCAGCACCGCGCCGGTCGAGGCGCAGGCTTCGATCGCGCCGGCGGTGGCGGCGCGAAAGCCGGTGCGCTTCATCGCTGGGATGGTCATGGTGCCGGTGGTAACGACGTTGGAGATCACCGAGCCGCTCATCGAGCCCAATAGGCCCGACGAGAAGATCGCCACCTTGGCCGCGCCGCCGCGCCTCTTGCCGCATAGCGCGAAAGCGAAATTGATGAAAAACGAACCGGCGCCGGAATACTGCAGCGCCGTGCCGAACACCAGGAAACCGATCACGGTTTCGGCGAGGGCTCGCATCGGGATGCCTAGGATGCTCTCGGTCGAGAACACGTGGTAGGCGGCGGTGTCGTGCAGCGACAAAGCGGGCGAGCGGAACGGCGGCGGGATGAGGTCGGCAACCAGCGGGAACACCGAGAACACCAGCATCACGGCCATCAGCACCAGTCCGCCGGCGCGGCGCAGCGCCTCGATGACCAGCACCCACATGCCGACCGCCAACCAGGTCATGTTGGGTGGTGCGGCAAACTCCCAGCCGCTGGCGGCCGATTGGCGCGCGGTGGCGATGAAGACGCAGGCCAGTGTGGTGGCGGCCAAGAACAGCACCACGTCGTACCACGGCACGCGGTGCACGCCGACGCCGTGCCATACTGGGAAGACGATGAAGGCCAGCGGCACCAGCAGCCCAATAAGCCCCCAATAATATTCGGTATTGAGCAGGGTGAAGCCGACGAAGAAGCGCAGCGCGAATTGCTGGTTGATGCACAGGAAGGTGACCGCCACGGTCCAGGCGATCAGCAGCACCAACCAGGGCGCGGAAAGATTCCGGGTCCGGCTGCGCGCCGAACCCGGTTCTTCTTCGACCGAAGTCTCGCTCATCGACGAGCGCTATCGAATAGCGCGTGCTTGGCTATTCGAACACCGGGTCCATGCCGGCTTTTTTCAGCGCCGCGGCGCGTGCCGTGTTCCAGCCCGCGGCGAATTTGTCGTCGGCCGGATTGGTGGCGCCATAGGCTTTCCAGGCATCGGCCAGCACCGCCTGGCGCTTCAGCAGCATGTCGTTGTGCTTCTGCGCGGCATCGGTCCAGACGCCCGCTTCCTTCAGCGCTTTGACCGTGCCGGCATGATAGGGGATCACCCAGGCCAGGTTCTGGCGCTTGACTTCGAAGCCGTCGGCGCCTGGCGCGCCGTTCTTATAGGCGTCGTATTGGTCGATCATGCCCTTGGCAATGGAATAGACCAGATCGGCCGACTGGCTGGCATAGACCATCACGATCGGATAGGGATAGGCAGCCGTTTGCACCGGATGTTCCTTGGAGATGCCGCCCGCACCGCAGGTCGCGGTGTGCGGATAGAAATAGGGGCCGAGCTTGTTGACGCGCGCCCAGCCCGCCTTGTCGTCGGCCGGCATCGGCGGCCACATCAGCCCGCGCGGCGAGGATTCCACTTCCTTGGCCTGGCCCGAGATGGTCGAGGCGAATGCGGCATCGACCTCGTTGTTGACCATGCCCTTCCACATCGCGCCGTAATTGGAGAATTCGACCAGCTTGACGTCTTTGCGATCTACGCCGCCGAACGCCAGGATGGCGTAGGCGTTCTGGTTCAAGGCCGGCGAGCCGACCACCAACCCGATGCGCTTGCCTTTGAGGTCTTTGGTTTCCTTGACGCCGGTATCCTTGGCCACGCCTAACGCCAGGCCGTTGCAAGCAGTCGAGGCCAGGATCAGCTGCACCGCCTGCGGCCCCCAATCCTTGGCGCCGAATTCGAACACGCCTTCCTGCGCGAAATACGAGCCGACGCCCATTGCCGACACCTGGGCGCGGCCCGCCTTGAGCGGTTGCAGGCGCGCCACGTCGTTGCCCGCCGGCAGCACGCGGATGTCCGAGCCGTATTTGGTTTTGAAGGCCTGGCCGATGGCGACCGCCATGTTGAAACCGGACGAGCCGGTGTCGTAGGCGGTCCAGGTCATCTGGTCGGGCAATTTAACTTGGGCCAGCGCCGGTGTGACGAGCGCGGCAGCGACCAAAACGGCGGTCGCAATTGTGGCGTAACGAGTTTTCATCTTTTCCTCCCTGCAAGGATTGGCTTCAGTTATTTGTCGCCATCCGTCGTTGCGGTGGCGTCTTCAAGTCGCGCAAGTGTAGTGATCCGCCTTGGCCCCGCAACCTCAAAGCTCCGTTGCCAAAAAGCCTAAGTCGTGCTGGCACGCGCCCATCAAAAGCTCATGGCTGGGCTGCGACGGGTGCCGCTGCTTGCAAAAATCGGCCTCAACACCATGTGTTGCCTTCGATTTTTGGCGGCAATTGGTCCTACATATTGTGTGTTCGCCGCTCTTGTGAGCGGGACCGCGATGTGTATTATGACGCGCCAACCGTGAACGGCCCTTTGCGCCGCGGTCGGCCTCCCCGGTCGACGCAGCACGAACCGCCAGGGAGGCATTATGGACATCCAGGAAGCTCTTACTTTCGACGATGTCCTCCTCACGCCCGCTGCCTCCGCCGTCCTGCCCGGCCAGACCGACACCCGCACCAGACTGACGCGCCAGATCGAACTCGGCATTCCGCTGATCTCGGCCGCCATGGACACCGTCACCGAGAGCCGCCTGGCCATTGCTATGGCGCAATCGGGCGGCATGGGCGTGGTGCACAAGAATATGGACATCATCGCGCAGGCCAACGAGGTGCGCGCGGTCAAGAAGTTCGAAAGCGGCATGGTGGTCAATCCGGTCACCATCCATCCCGAGCAGACTTTGGCCGATGCGCTGGGCCTGATGTCGGCGCATCGTATTTCCGGCATCCCTGTGGTCGAGAAAGATTCCGGCAAGCTGGTCGGCATCCTGACCAATCGCGACGTGCGTTTCGCCAGCGAGCCCACCACCCCGGTGCATGCGCTGATGACCAAGAGCTCGCTGATCACGGTCAAGGAAGGTGTTTCGCGCGACGAAGCCAAGCGGCTCCTGCACAAACACCGCATCGAAAAGCTGCTGGTGGTCGATGACGCCTATCGCTGCGTCGGCCTGATCACCGTCAAGGACATCGAGAAAGCCCAGCTCTATCCCAACGCCACCAAGGACGAGAAGGGCCGCTTGCGCGTCGCCGCCGCGGTCGGCGTCGGCCAGGATGGCATGCTGCGCGCCGAAGCTTTGCTCAATGCCGGGGTCGATGTCGTGGTGGTGGACACCGCGCATGGCCATTCGCAAGGCGTGCTCGAAGCCGTCACCCGCGTCAAGAAACTCTCCAATTACACCCAGGTGATCGGGGGTAACGTCGCCACCGCCGAGGGCGCGCGCGCTTTGATCGATCACGGCGCCGATGCGGTGAAGATCGGCATCGGTCCGGGGTCAATCTGCACCACCCGCATCGTCGCTGGCGTCGGCATGCCGCAACTCACCGCCATCATGGAAGCAGCCGAGGTGTGCCACGAAAAAGGCGTGCCGGCGATTGCCGATGGCGGCATCAAATTTTCCGGCGACCTGGCCAAGGCCATCGCCGGTGGCGCCGACGTAGCGATGATCGGGTCCTTGCTGGCCGGCACCGACGAAAGCCCGGGCGAGGTGTTCCTTTATCAAGGCCGCTCCTATAAATCCTATCGCGGCATGGGCTCGCTCGGCGCCATGGCGCGCGGCTCGGCCGATCGTTACTTCCAACAAGAGGTTTCCGACTCCCTCAAATACGTGCCCGAAGGCATCGAAGGCCGCGTGCCCTATCGCGGCGCGGTCGGCAGCATCTTGCATCAGTTGGTCGGCGGCTTGCGCGCCGCCATGGGCTATACCGGCAACGCCACGATCGCTGGCATGCAGACCAACCGTCGCTTCGTGCGCATCACCGGCGCGGGTCTGCGTGAAAGCCATGTCCACGACGTCGAAATCTCGCGCGAGGCGCCCAATTATCCGCAGCGCACCTGACCTAACGACAGGCACAACGCCGCCGCGCTATCACTCCGCCCGCATCGTTCGCAGAATGTCATGACCCCCGGCGCCCGCATCCAAGCCACCATCGATCTGATTGAAGAAGTCCTCGATACGCCGCGCAAGCCGGCCGATGCCATCGTCGGCGCTTACTTCCGCAACCGCCGTTTCATCGGCTCCAGCGATCGCCGCGAGGTCGCCGAACGCGCCTACGGCATCTTGCGCCGCTTGAGCCAGCTGACCTGGTGGCCGGAACGCGCCGGGCGAGTTTCGGCGCCCGATGCGCGGCTGTTGGTGGCCGCCGATCTGGCGCTGCACGAAGGCTTCACCTTCGATCGCTTGATGCGCAATTTCGACGGCGAGCGCTTCAAGCCGAAAACCCTGTCGCATGACGAACGCGAAGTGTTGGAACACGTGGCCGGCAACACCTTGGATCATCCCGAGCAGACCGAGGACGTGCGCTACAACATCCCGGCTTGGATCGAGCCGCAACTGCGCGCGACCTTCGGTGAAAATTGGCAGGCTGAGTACAAGGCGCTGCGCCAACCGGCGCCGCTCGATCTGCGGGTCAACACCTTGAAATCCGATCGTTCGACCGCGGCCCAAGCGCTGCGCGACGAGCAGATCGAGGTACACAACTCGCCGCTGTCGCCGCTTGGCCTGCGCGCGCGAGGCCGCCCGCCTTTGGTGATGGGTGCTGCGTTCCGCGCTGGCCTGGTCGAGATCCAGGACGAGGGTTCGCAGCTGGTCGCGCTGCTGGCTGGCGCCCAGCCCGGCATGCGCGTGGTCGATTTCTGCGCCGGCGCCGGCGGCAAGACTTTGGCCATGGCAGCCGGCATGGGCAACAAAGGTGTGCTGGTGGCTTGCGACGTGTCCGGTCCGCGCCTCGAACGCGCGTTGGTGCGCTTGCGCCGCGCCGGCGTGCATAACGTCACACAGCGCATCTTGGACGGCGCCAACCGCAAATGGATCAAGCGTTCGGCCGGCACTTTCGATCGCGTGTTGGTCGATGCGCCGTGCAGTGGCACCGGCACCTGGCGGCGCAACCCCGATGCGCGCTGGAGCCTGACGCAACTCGATATCGACGAACTCAAGGTCAAGCAGGCCGGCATTCTGGCCGACGCCGCGCGCTTGGTCAGGGCAGGCGGCCGGTTGATCTACGCCACCTGCTCGCTGCTGCCGGAAGAGAACGAGTTGCAGATCGAAAATTTCCTGGCCGCCAATCCTGATTTCTTTTTGGTGAAGCTGGCCGATGCTTGGCGCGATTCGATCGGCGGCGAATTGCCGACCCAAATCCTTAAGGGCGCCATCTCGGGCGACAATTTGCGCCTGACACCGGCGGCGCATGACACCGACGGCTTCTTCGTTGCTGTACTTGAACGTACCGCCGCGGCGCAGGCGGCAAAAGCTGAAACGGCAAAATTGGCTGAGGACGAAGGCGAGGCGGCATGATCCCCCCTAGCCTAGTAACAGTGCGTCAAGCCGGCGAAGCCGATGCCCCGGGCATCGCCCGCGTTCATGTCGAGACCTGGCGCAGCACCTATGCCGGGCTGTTGCCGACGCCTTATCTGGTCGGCCTGTCTTCGGCGCGCCAGGCCGCGATGTGGACCCAGCTTTTGCAACAGCCATCCGAGCGGCGCGGCACTTTCGTCGCCATCGAACGCGAATTGGGCGTGGTCGGTTTCGTTAGCGTCGGCGCGGTGCGCAAGATTCCGGTCACGCCGGACGAAGAATGGCGCGGCGCCGGCGAGGTGTTCACGCTCTACGTCTCGCCCGATCACCAGAATGCCGGGCTGGGTCGCCGCTTGCTGGCCGCCGGCTTCGGCGAACTGGCACAGCGCGGTTTGCAGCGCGCCTTGATCTGGGTGCTGGCGCCCAACCCGTCGCGGTTTTTCTATCACGCCATGGGGGGCGCACCGATCGGCGTGCAGCAGGAGAATTTCGCCGGCCAGGCCGTCGACGAGATCGCCTATGGCTGGCGCGACGTCGAGCTCCAGGCCGAGCGCCTGGCGCAATCCGTGCGCCGGCAAAGGACGTGATGGATTTTTGCAGAGGTGAAGTGCACCTCCCAATTTTGCCCCTCTCCCGCTTGCGGGAGAGGGTGGCCGAAGGCCGGGTGAGGGTGTTGCTTCCTCAAAGTAGGCGCTTGCCGTGTTTAGGTAGCGCGTATGAACACCCTCATCCGCGCTTCGCGCACCTTCTCCCGCAAGCGGGAGAAGGGCGTGACTGAGGTGCGCCACCTCACGACAACACGAGCATCGAACGGGGCAAGCGATGAGCGACACCGCGAAGGACAGCGCAAAAGACACCGGCGACAAGATCCTGGGTGACAAAATACTGATCGTCGATTTCGGCTCGCAGGT
>JBBSNV010000004.1:0-15226 GCA_038260375.1 Reyranellales bacterium | reverse complement strand
GGTGCCGCTGGCGGTGACCACCACCCTCAATACCAACTTCAGGCGCCGGCCGGCGCCGGTCGATGTGATCGGCGAATTCCGGATTCTCAAGCTGGGCCAACGGCTTGCGGTGGGCGACGCCGTGCTGTTCTCCGACGGCGATAAAGAAGCGATCGCCCATTGCCAATTGACCTATGCCATTCCGCCGGATAGGAAGAAGGTATATCAATACCTATGAGCTAAATCTTTGAATTTCTTGCTAATTGGATTGACACTTTAGGCCTCGGTCTTTAGAACCACGCGCTGCAACGGGCTGCTCCACCAATCGGGGCAGTCCTACCGTTTTTCACACCGGACGAAAGCATCTGCGGCCATGAAGACCACCGTTTCGCTGAAGCCGGCCGACGTGCAGAAAAAATGGGTGCTGATCGACGCCGACGGGCTGGTGCTCGGCCGGCTCGCGACTGTGATCGCCACCCGCCTGCGCGGCAAACATCGGCCGAATTTCACCCCGCATGTCGATTGCGGCGACAATATCATCGTCATCAATGCCGAGAAGGTTCGCCTCACGGGCAACAAGCTCAAGGACAAGAAGTTCTATTGGCATACCGGTTATCCGGGCGGCATCAAGGAAGCCACGATCGGCCAGCGCTTGAGCGGCAAATATCCCGAGCGGGTGATCGAGAAGGCGGTCGAGCGCATGATCTCGCGCGGGCCGTTGCAACGGGTGCAGATGAAAAACCTGAAGATTTATAAGGGCACGGAACACCCGCACGAGGCGCAACAGCCCGTGAAGTTGGATGTCGCCGCGTTGAACCGCAAGAATTCGAGGACCGCCTAATGGCTATCGAACCCACCACTGGCAATGCCGGCATGGCCGGTCTGGTCAAGGCTGCCGGATTGCAGCCCACCGCCGACGCGCCCGCGCCGCAAGTGCGCGAGCAAGAGATCGACAGCAAGGGCCGCGCTTATGCGACCGGCCGGCGTAAGAATGCTATCGCCCGCGTCTGGCTGAAGCCAGGCAACGGCAAGATCACGGTCAATGGCCGCGATCAGACGGTCTATTTCGCGCGCCCGACCCAGCGCATGGTGATCGGCCAGCCGTTCCAGGTGGCCGGTCGCACCAATCAGTTCGACGTCATTGCCACAGTGACCGGCGGCGGCCTGTCCGGCCAGGCCGGCGCGGTGCGGCACGGCATCTCCCAAGCCTTGACCTATTACGAGCCGGCGCTGCGCGGCCCGCTGAAGGCTGGCGGTTTCCTGACCCGCGACAGCCGCGTGGTCGAGCGCAAGAAGTACGGTCGCGCCGGTGCGCGACGCAGCTTCCAGTTCTCCAAGCGCTGATCGGCGCCCCAAAGGCTTCGGCTTTACAAAAGCCGCCTTTCCGGGATGCCGGGAAGGCGGTTTTTCTTTGCGCGTTTTTCAGAACGGGTTTCTCAGGCTTTACGATGGAACAGGATCTCGACACCGATCAGACCGGCAGGGCTGCCCAGCGCATCGGCGATCTGCGTTTGCAGGCCCGCGCCCTGCAACACGCCTGTCATGGCGGCGAGGCTGTGCACGTTCATCTGCACTGGCGGGTCGAACAGCGGCCGGCGGCGCAACAGATTGAGCGGCCAGCGCACGATCGGCAACTGGCGTTCGACGGTGTTGTAAAGTTTGCGCCACCGGCTGCGGCGATCGCCGATCAGGATATGCACGGCGCCGACGCCGCCGGGCCGCAGCAATGCGACCAGAGCCTGCAAGGTGGCTTCCGCTTGCGGCTGCGCCATGTGCTGCAGCACGGAGAAGGCGCAGATCGCATCGACCGGCTCAATGCCGGCGAGACTTTCAGTGAAGTGGGTGTTGGCAATGCTGCGCTGGCTGGCTTGACGCTCGGCTTCGCGCAGCATGCCCGGTGCGATATCGACGCCGATGGCGGCTTGATATCGCCGCGCCAGAGCCAATGTGATCCGTCCCACGCCACAGCCAAAATCCAGCACATTTTGCCGGTGTCGGTTGGGGGCGAGGCGGTCGAATTCGGCTTCGAGCCAAGCGCCATAGCGTTCGCCACTATCGTACAGCGCGTCGAGTGCAATATTGCTGATGGCGCTGCGGCGGTGGCGCGGATCGAGCAGCACGGCGTAGTAAGGATCGCGTTCGCCCCAGCGGCGCCAGTTCTGGTGTGGATCGTCGGCAAACGGGTTGCGCATCGACGACGACGCTAGCACGTGTCCCAGCATTTGGGAGAGTAGAGGACGCACATTCTGTTTTATGGCAAGATTACGTGACTTAGGAGGCCAACATGGTTAAGCGGGTTTTCATCGACGGCGAAGCGGGCACCACGGGTCTGGGCATCCGCGAGCGCTTGGCGCATGTGCCGGGTGTCGAGCTGGTCTCGATCGATCCCGACAAGCGCAAGGATCTTGACGCGCGGCTGAAGCTGATGCGCGAGGTCGATGTCGCCATCCTGTGCTTGCCGGACGATGCGGCCAAAGAAGTGGCGCAGGCGCTGGGCAATGGCGGTACGCGGCTGCTCGACGCCTCGACGGCGCATCGTGTGGCGCCGGATTGGGCCTATGGCTTTGCCGAGATGGAGCGGGGCCAGGCCGACAAGATCGCCAAGGCAGAGCGGGTCAGCAATCCCGGCTGCTATCCCACCGGCATGATCGCGCTGGTGCGGCCAATGATCGATGCCGGCATCCTGCCGCGCGAGCAGCAGCTCAGCGTTTTTGCCGTGTCGGGCTATTCCGGCGGCGGCCGCTCGATGATCGAGGCTCATGAAGCGGGCACCGCACCGGTGTTCGATCTCTATGGCCTCAACTTCGCGCACAAGCACGTACCGGAGATGCATCTCTACAGCAAGCTTGGGCCGCGGCCGATTTTTATCCCGCAGGTCGGCAATTACCGCCAGGGCATGCTGGTCAATGTGCCGTTGTTCCTCGATACGCTGAAAGGCGGCGTGGCCGAGATCAAAGCGGCCCTGCAGAGCCATTATCGCGGCTCGGCGCTGATCTCGGTGGTCGAGGCCAAAGAGGCGCGACTAGATCCCACGGTGTTGAACAATACCGACAAGATGGAGTTGCGGGTCTATGCCGACGAAGCCAAGGGGCAAGTCCTGTTGGTGGCGCGGTTGGACAATCTCGGCAAGGGCGCTTCGGGCGCGGCGGTGCAGAACCTTCAGCTGATGCTGGGTCTGAAACAGTCGGCCAGTTTGGCGGCCGAGTAAAAGAGACTTGATGAACAAACCCCGGCCGCGCTAGCGCCGGGGTTTTTCTTTCCGCTGAGAGAGTTGTCATGTCCGGCCTGATCGTTCCCTATCTCAACAAGATGCCGATCATCGATGCCAGCGCTTGGATCGCGCCCAACGCCTCCTTGATCGGCGAGGTCGAGATCGGCGCCAATACCGGCATCTGGTACAACGTCGTGCTGCGCGGCGACGGGCCCGGCATCAAGATCGGCGAGGGCAGCAATATCCAGGACGGCACCGTGGTGCATGTTTCGTTCGGCCGCTCCGGCACCAATGTGGGTCGCAACGTCACGGTCGGTCACATGGCCATGCTGCATGCCTGCACCGTCGAAGACGACAGCTTCATCGGCATGAAATCGACGGTGCTGGACGATGTGGTGGTCGAGACCGGCGCCATGGTCGCGGCCGGCGCGGTGGTAACGCCGGGCAAGCGGGTCAAGCGCGGCGAGCTATGGGCCGGCAACCCGGCCAAGATGATCCGCGAGATCACCGAGCGCGATCTGCTGATGTTCAAAGGCTCGGCGATGCATTATCGCGAATTGGCCAAGGCCTATCGCGGCCTGCCCAATGCCTTCGACGGCTCCGGCCCGGCTCCGGATTTCATGGGCAAGACTTCGTAGTGGAACATTTTCTTCCGTCATCCCGAGCCTAGCGAGGGATCTTGTTTCAACGGAGGAGCATTTGTGGCGAGGCAAGATGCTTCGCTATGCTTGACGAAAATAAAAAGGGCGGCACGACTGCCGCCCTTTCTTTTGATCCGTTAAGACGATCAGATCTTCATCCCAGCTTTCACCGCCTCGGGCGTGATCGGCAAGGTGCGCACGCGCGCTCCCACCGCGGCATAGATCGCGTTGCCGATCGCCGGGCCGACCACGGTGGTGGCCGGCTCGCCGCAACCCGAAGCCGGTTGGCCGTTGGAGATGATGCTGATGTCGAGATCGGGCACATTGGACATGCGCAGCGGCGTGTAACCATCGAAGTTGGTCTGTTCGATGCCGCCGTTCTTCATCGTGGCGCCTTCATGCAACGCCGCAGAAACGCCCCACAACGCCGAGCCTTCGATCTGTGCCCGCACGCCGTCGGGATTGACAGCAGTGCCGACATCCATCGCCAGCCACAGTTTCTGCACCTGCACGTTGCCGCTCTTGTCGACGGCGACCTTGGCCACGCAGGAGGTCCAGGTAGCGGTGCCGCGTTCCTGCGCCGAGACGCAAGCCACGCCCATGCCGGTGCCTTTGGGCAGGGCTGCCGTGCCGTAAGCCGACCGGCCGACTGCCGTGCGTAGGGCATTGGCCAGGCGTAACGCACCGCCGGCATTGGCGCCGGCGCCGTCGAGCATGGCCAGGCGGAACTCCACCGGATCCTTGCCCAAAGATGCCGCCAACTCGTCGATCGCGCTTTCGATCGCCCAGAAGGTCCAGCCCGGCGCCACGGCGCGCCACTGGCCCGACGGCGTAGCGGACTGCGCCGTCACGTTCAGGAAGGTGCGGGCTTGATGGTTGGGGATCGAGTACCAGTGATCGGCGCCGTTGACGGTGAAGCTGTCATACGGCGTCTTCTTGTCGTCGAGCGACGGCGTCAGGAACGCCGGAATGCCCCAGCGCGCCGTGGGCCAAGCCGACACCACGTCATGCTGCATGGCCACGATCTTGTCGTTGGCATCGGCGCCCAGCTTGATCTTCTGGAACGTCAGCGGCCGGAAGAAATCCATTACCATGTCGTCTTCGCGGCTGTAGATGACTTTGACTGGTTTGCCGATTTCCTTCGACGTCAACGCCGCGACCAGCACCATGTCGCCTTCCAGGCGCCGACCGAAGCCGCCGCCCAGCACCGATTGATGCAGGATCACCGTTTCGGGTTTCACGCCCAGCCCGGCAGCGGTCAAGCCGCCGGAACGGGTCATGAACTGATTGCCGGAATGAATGTGCCACAGCTTGCCGTCGTTATAGGCCAGCGCATTCATCGGCTCCATCGGCGCATGGATGTTGAGGTTGGTGATGTATTCCGCGTCGATGGTCTTGGCTGCGGTCTTCATCGTGCCTTCGGCGTCGCCGTTCTTGACGAAGGGCAGACCCTTGCTGCCATCGGCCTGCAGCTTTTTCGCGTCGGCGATCAGGCTGGCGGTCGAGACCGCGGCATTGGGGCCCTTGTCGTAAGTGACCTTCAACACTGCGGCAGCGCGTCTGGCGTTGTCGTAAGTGTCAGCCACCACCATGGCCCAGCCGGTCGTGGTGCCGGTCTTGTCATCCAGCGCAAAGGCCTTGATAAAGCCTTTGACCTTCTTGGCGGCGCTGTCGTCGATGCCCGTCACCTTGGCGCCGTAGCGCACCGGCGGCGGCACCGGCTTGCCGTAGACCATGTTGGGCACGAATTGATCGATGCCGTATTTGGCCGTGCCGTTGGTCTTGGAGGGAATGTCCAGCGCCGGCACCGATTGGCCGATGATGGTGTATTGGTCGGGCGTCTTGAGCTTGATCGCCTTCATGTTGTCCGGCGTGAAAGTGCGGTCCGGCACACCCTTGGCGATCAGTGCCGCGTAAGTCACCGACTTGCCCGATTTATGAACGATGCTGGAGTTCTGCGCCCGGCAATCCGCCGCCGCCACGTTCATGGCCTTGGCGCCGGCATCGATCAAGGTCAGGCGACCGGCAGCGCCGGCGCGCGACATGGGATCGAAGTTCATGTGCACGCTCCAGCTGCCGCCGGTGATATGAGCGCCCAGCACGGGATCGGCCCATTTCGGATCGTTGATCGGGTATTCGAGCCTGACGTTGCGCCACTCCAGCCCGAGCTCCTCGGCGATGACCTGCGCCAAGGCGGTGCCGATATGCTGGCCCATCTCCGCCTTGCCGACGATCACCGTCATGCTGCCGTCTTGCGCCAAGGTGTACCATTGGGTGGGAGCAAAGGCGTTGGCGGCCATCGCGCCCTTCACGCCGCCGAACACTTTCAGCGGATCGACGAAGCCCATGACCAAACCGCCCGCAGCGGTGCCGATCATGAACGAGCGACGCGACAGATCTTCCGGTGCGCCGGATTTCTTGCGTTGATGTGTCATGATCAAGCTCCCTTCGTCGCGCGCATGTCGGCCGCGGCGCGCAGCACGGCGCGCTTGATGCGGACGTAGCTCATGCAGCGGCACAAATTGCCGTCCATGGCTTCGACGACTTGCTCGGGGGTGGGGTTGGTATTCTTGGCCAGGAAGGCCGCAGCCTGCATGATCTGGCCCGACTGGCAGTAGCCGCATTGCGGCGCCTGTTCGGCGATCCAGGCCTGCTGCACCGGATGCTTGCCGCCCAAGCCTTCGATGGTGGTGATCTTGTGGCCGACCGCGTCCTTCAACGAGGTCTGGCACGAGCGTACCGCTTCGCCGTTAATGTGCACGGTGCAGGAACCGCATAAGCCCGCGCCGCAACCGAATTTGGTGCCGGTCATTTGCAGGCGTTCGCGAATCACCCACAGCAGCGGGGTGTCGTCCGGCGCGTCCACATTTTGGGCGCGGCCATTGATGTTCAGAGTCGCCATGATTCCTCCCAAGACCGGCGGCCTTGTTGATCGGGCGAGCGGTGCCGCCTGATTTTCCGCTCGTTCTGATCGGCGGGCGCCGCACTCCCTATGCGACGGCACGCTCATAGACACAGTCGCGCCATGTGCGCGAGAGCAGTTGGAGTAATCCTGGCGAGAAGGCTAGCAAGCCGGCTGAAGCCTGACGAGTCTTGTTCGCCGGGTTATGCCGATGGCATAGGTTTCGGGCAGCAGTGCTGCACCATCTCAGTAGCGCTCGAAATCTAGCTGCAGTGCGAAAGAGCGCAGATGGTCAGTCGATCGAACGAACTTTCACATAAGAACCCGGCGCATCCTCGATCGGCGGCAGCTTGCCGGCCGAAGGATCGCGCGCCGGCACTTTATCGCCCGACAGCGCCGACAGCCATTTGTCCCAATCGGGCCACCACGAGCCCGGATATTCGGTGGCGCCCTTGAACCAATCGTCGGGCGAGGGCGGGTTGGTCGCGGTTTCATTCAGCCAGTGCTGGTACTTCTTGGCCGAGGGCGGATTGACCACGCCGGCGATGTGGCCGGAACCCGCCAGCATGAAGCGCACCGGCCCACTGTAGATTTGCGTGGCTTTATAGACCGACTTGTACGGCGCGATGTGATCGTCGCGGCCGGATTGGATATAGAGTGGAATGTCGATTTTGCTGAGATCGATCGGCACGTTGTCGAGCACGATGCCGCCCGGCTTCACCAGCAAATTTTCCTGATACATCTTGCGCAGGTAATAGATATGCATGGCCGCCGGCATGCGCGTGGCGTCGGAGTTCCAATAAAGCAAGTCGAACGGGAAGGGGTCCTTGCCCATCAGATAGTTGTTGACCACGAACGACCAGATCAGATCGTTGGCCCGCAGCATGTTGAAGGTGGTGGCCATCTCTGCGCCGTCGAGATAGCCGCGCTTGCTCATGATGTCTTCGATGTAGCTGAGCTGCTCTTCGTCGATGAACACCGACAATTCGCCCGCCTCGGTGAAATCGATCTGCGCGGTGAAGAAGGTGCAGGCTTTGACCCGGTCGTCGCCTTTGGCCTTCATGTAGGCCAAAGTTGTCGCCATTAAAGTGCCGCCCAGGCAGTAGCCGATCGCGGTGACTTCACGTTCGCCCGTGGTGCGCTCGATGGCGTCGAGCGCGGCTAGCGGGCCCTCATGCATATAGTTCTCGAAATTCTTCTGCGCCAGCTTCTCGTCCGGGTTGACCCAGGATACCACGAACACGGTGTAGCCCTGCGCCACGGTCCATTTGATGAACGAGTTCTCCGGCTTCAGATCCAAGATGTAGAATTTATTGATCCAGGGCGGGATGATCAGCAACGGCCGGCGATAGACTTCTTCGGTGCTGGGGGAATACTGGATCAGCTGAATGAGGTCGTTCTGGAACACGACCTTGCCGGGCGACACGGCGATGTTGCGACCGACCTCGAACGCCTTCATGTCGGTCATCTTGATCGCCAGCTTGCCTTTGCCGCGCTCTAGATCGCTCAGCAAGTTCTCCAAGCCCTTGATCAGGTTTTCGCCGCCGCTATCCATGGTGGCCTTGAGCACCTGCGGATTGGTCATGACGAAATTGGACGGCGCCAGCGCATCGACGAATTGACGGGTGTAGAAATCGACCTTCTTGGCGGTCTTGTCGTCCAGGCCCTCGACGTCCTTGACCGTCGACTGCATCCAGCGCGATGTGAGTAAGTAGGATTGCTTGATGTAGTCGAACATCAAACTTTCGTTCCAGCTCTTATCGGCGAAGCGGCGGTCGCCCTTGGCAGCCTCGACCACCGGCTTGCTCTCTTTGCCCAGGAACCGGTCGGCCGTGGACTGCCACAGCTTCATGTAGTCCTGCCAAAGCGCCATCTGGGCCGCGACCATTTTCTCGGGGTTGGCCATCATCTTCTTGGTCATATCCATGAAGGCGGCGCCGATATTGAGCGGGTCGGGGTTGGGCGAGGTGGAGCCCTGGGCGGCCTGTTTGGACAGGAATTCGCTGACGATCTTCTGGCTGCGCTCGGCCAAATGTGACCATTCCTTGGCCAGACGCTCCGGGTCAGGCATTTTTCCATCCGCCGGTTGATCGGACCCCCGTTGATCGGACATGGGCAAATCCTCTATTATTGCGACGGTTAGCGGCGGATGCTGACACAGGGTTACAGCTCCGTCGGGCTTCCTCCGGGTTTGGCTCTAGTGGCCAGATCGCCTGGGGAAACCTATTTGTATTGGCCTTGGGCGTCAATTTAGGTATCGCTTTGGCGGCACGACAGATGCCGCGTCTGTGGTGATACGCTTGGAAGGAAACGGCATGTACGGAGCATTTTGGTCTTGGCACGGCGCATTATCGGCCGGCTTGCAGGACATATCGACACGCGCTCCCCTGATAAACATGACCGCGGCCACCCTAACCGCTCCGTTGCGTAAGACGGGTTTGGGTATGCGCGAGGGCGTCGCGGCTGTGGCGATCGTCGCAGCATTGGCTGCCTGTTCGACCGTGGACGATTTGTTCGGCGACAGCTCGCCGCCGCCGTCCAGCAACAGGTCGGGCGACTATCCCAACCTGCAAACCGTGCCCAACCGTCCCGACCGACCGACACCGCCAGCCGGCCTGTCGGGCGATCGCAGCAATGCGCGTTACACCGATAGCGACGTCAAGCCGGTCAACGAAGCGGCCAATGCGGTGGTCGGTCAACAGCTCACTGCCAGCGCGCCCCCAGCGTCTGCGAACAACGCGCCGGCTACCAATACGGCGACTGCACCAGCCCCGCCGCCTGGCGCACCGCCCACCGCCGTGCAATCGGCGCCGGTGGCATCGCCCTCGGCTCCGGCATCAGCACCGGCAGCCTCCGCGCCGCCGTCAACCTCATCGGCAGCTCCATCGGCTGCGCCCGCCACCGTCGCCCCAATGGCGGCACCGCCGGTCATGGCCGCGACCGGTCCGGTCGGCCTGCCAGCACCAATACCGCCCTCCGCGACCCAGCTCATCCTGCCGTCGCCCTCAGGCTCGCGCGCCGGCGCGCCTTTGCCGCGCGCTCCTGGCGGAGTGCCTCAGCCCAACTACGTGCCGGTCACTGGCACTCTGTTGGAAATCGCCGTGGTGCAGTTCGGTCGGTCCTCGGCCGGCCTCGACGGCAATTCGCTCAGCGTGCTGCGCGACGTGGCCGCGATCCAGCGCAGCCAGGGCGGCGTGATCCGCATCATCGGCCATGCCAGTGCCGACAGCGCCAGCAACGATCCCGACCGCGCCAAGCAGGACGCCTATACGGTGTCGTTGGCCCGCGCCAACACCATCGCGCGTCAACTGGCGGCACTGGGCGTGCCGCGCGACCAGATCGTGGTCGAAGCCGCCGCCGACGACCAGCCGCAATACGCGCCGGTGACGGCGACCGCCGTGGCGGCCAACCGCCGCGCCGAAATCTACATCGACCTCTAGCCCGGAAGGCTTAAAACACCAACAACGCCTTCCGGAACCTCCGCAAGGCGCAGTACCTCTAGGAACCAACGGATCGACCCATGGATAACGAGTTTCATCGCACCCGCCGCCTGCCGCCTTACGTCTTCGCCGAAGTGAACGCGATGAAGGCCCGAGCGCGCGCGGCGGGCGAAGACGTGATCGATCTCGGCATGGGCAATCCCGATCTCGGCACGCCGCCGCATATCGTGGCCAAGCTGGTGGAAGCGGTGCAAGACCCGCGCACCCATCGCTATTCCAATTCGCGCGGCATCCCGGGCCTGCGTCGCGCCATCGCGGCCTATTACAAGCGTCGCTTCAATGTCGATGCCGATCCCGAGAGCGAGGCGATCGTCACCATCGGCTCGAAAGAGGGCTTGGCCAATCTGGCGCAAGCCATCACTTCGCCGGGCGACATCATCCTGGTGCCCAATCCCAGCTACCCGATCCATCCGTTCGGCTTCATGATCGCCGGCGCCTCGGTGCGCTCGATCCCAATGGTGGCCGGCGCCGATTTCATGCCAGCACTCGAACGAGCGGTGAAGCACTCGGTGCCCAAGCCGACTTGCCTGGTCTTGAACTATCCGTCCAATCCCACCGCGCAAGTGGTTGGCCTCGATTTCTACGGACCGATCGTCGATTTCTGCCGCCGCAACGAGATCTTCATCGTGTCGGATTTGGCTTATGCGGAAATCTATTTCAACGGCGTGCCGCCGCCTTCGATTCTGCAGGTGCCCGGCGCGCGTGATATCGCGATCGAATTCACCTCGATGAGCAAGACCTATTCGATGGCGGGCTGGCGCATCGGCTTTGGCGTCGGCAACAGGCGGCTGATCGCGGCTTTGGCGCGCATCAAGTCCTATCTCGATTACGGCGCCTTCACGCCGATCCAGGTAGCGGCGACCGCCGCGCTCAACGGCCCGCAGGATTGCGTCGAGGAAGTGCGCAACATTTATCGCGAGCGGCGCGACGTGCTGGTCGAAGGCATGACGGCAGCCAATTGGACCATTCCGGTGCCGGAGGCCACCATGTTCGCCTGGGCGCCGTTGCCCAAGGCGTTTGCCGATCTGGGCTCGCTGACCTTCTCCAAGCTGCTGCTACAGCACGCCAAGGTCGCGGTGGCGCCGGGCATCGGCTTTGGCGAATACGGCGACGATCACGTGCGCATCGCCATCGTCGAGAACAAACAACGTCTGCGCCAGGCAACGCGCAACATGAAGGCGTTCATCGCCAATGCCGACCAGATTCGGGCGCAATACGAGCGGGAAACGGCCAATGTGGTGCCGTTGAAAGCCGCCACTTCCTGACCATGACCCAACCGTTGGGCATTGCCATCGCCGGTCTCGGCACGGTGGGCGCGGGTGTCGTGCGCTTGCTTGCCGAGCATGGCGACCTGCTGGCGCAGCGCTGTGGCCGGCCGATCAAGCTGGTGGCGGTGAGCGCCAAAAACAAAGCACGCAAACGCGATATCGATCTGTCCGGCGTCGTATGGCGCGACGATCCGTTGGCGCTGGTCAAGGAGCCTGGCGTCGATGTTGTGGTCGAGTTGATCGGCGGCAGCGACGGCGTGGCCAAGCAGCTGGTCGAAGCGGCCATCGCGGCGAAGAAGCCGGTGGTCACTGCCAACAAGGCGCTGCTGGCGCTGCATGGCACGGAGATCGCGCTGGCGGCGGAGAAGGCCGGCGTGGCGTTGGGCTATGAAGCGTCCGTGGCCGGCGGCATTCCCATCATCAAGGCTTTGAGAGAAGGCCTGGTTGGCAACAAGATCACCCGGCTCTACGGGATCTTGAACGGCACCTGCAATTATATCCTCTCTACGATGCGCGAAAGCGGCCGCGACTTCGCCGACGTGCTGGCCGAAGCCCAAGCACATGGCTATGCCGAAGCCGATCCCAGTTTCGACATCGATGGTGTAGATGCCGCGCATAAGCTTGCCATCCTGACCAGCGTGGCGTTTGGAGTGCCGGTCAATTTCGCCGGCGTGCATGTCGAGGGCATCCGCCAGATCAGCGCCCTGGATATCGAGTTTGCGCGCGAGCTGGGATACCGCATCAAATTGCTGGGCCTGGCGCGCCGCACCGAGAACGGCATCGAACAGCGCGTGCACCCGTGCATGGTGCCCCTCGACGCGCCGATCGCCCATGTCGAGGGCGTGTTCAACGCCATCGTCGCCGAGGGTGATTTCGTCGGCAAAACCCTGTTCCAGGGCCGCGGCGCCGGCGCCGGGCCGACGGCTTCGGCAGTGGTTTCCGACCTTGTGGATATCGCCCGCGGTGCGCTTTTGCCGATGTTCTCGGTACCGGCCAATGCCTTGTCGCGCGAGGGTGCAGCACCGATGCAGCGCCATGTCGGCGCATATTATGTGCGGCTGACGGTGCGCGACCGGCCTGGCGTGATCGCCGCGGTGGCAGCGGCATTGCGCGACGAACAGGTGTCGATGCAATCGATGATCCAACGCGGTCGCAGCGTCGATCCGGCCGGCGCGGTGCGGGTGGTTTTGACCACGCACGAAACCCAAGAAGCCGGCATGATGCAGGCCGTCAAACATATCGCTAAGCTCGATGCCATGGTCGAACCGCCCTGCGTGATCAGGATCGAGCAGATTTAGGAACGGGGAAAAAATCATGGCCGATAAAGCTCATTCGGGCACGATGGATCGCAACCTTGCCCTGGAAGCGGTGCGCGTCACCGAGGCCGCGGCGCTGGCGGCATCCAAGCTGATGGGGCGCGGCGACGAGAAGGCAGCCGACCAGGCCGCGGTCGATGCCATGCGTCGTGCTCTTAATTGTTTGCCGATCGACGGCACCATCGTGATCGGCGAGGGCGAACGCGACGAGGCGCCGATGCTCTATATCGGCGAACAGGTCGGCGCCGGCGGTCCCAAGATCGACATCGCGCTCGATCCGCTGGAAGGCACCACCATCACCGCCAAGGGCGGGCCCAACGCCATGGCGGTGATCGCGATGGCCGAAGCGGGCGGTTTCTTGAACGCGCCCGACACCTATATGGACAAGATCGCCGTCGGCAACGGCTTGCCGGTCGGCGTGGTCGATCTCGATTTCAGCGTCACCGAGAATCTCACCAACCTGGCCAAAGCCCGCAAGGTCGAAATCTCCGATTTGGTGGCTTGCGTACTCGACCGGCCGCGCCATACCGAACTGATCGCCAAAATCCGCGAAGTCGGCGCGCGCATCATGCTGATCTCCGACGGCGACGTGTCGGGCGTGATGGCCACCTCCGATCCCGAATCCGGCGTCGATATCTATATCGGCAGCGGCGGCGCGCCCGAAGGCGTGCTGGCGGCGGCGGCATTGCGTTCGATCGGCGGCCAGATGCAGGGCCGGCTGATCTTCCGTAACGACGACGAGAAGACCCGCGCCAAGCGGCTCGGCATCACCGATTTCACTCGCAAATACGGTTTGCTCGATTTGGCCAAGGGCGACGTCATGTTCGCCGCCACCGGCGTGACCACCGGCTCGATGCTCAAGGGCGTGCGCCGCTTCCGCGGCGGGGCCGAGACGCATTCTTTGGTCATGCGCTCGAAGACCGGCACGGTGCGCTATATCACCGGCGAGCATCATTTCGACCGTAAATCCGGCTTCGACGTTTGATCGCCCCTTTGGATTAAAGCAGTGGCGGGCGAAGGCACAACCTTTCTCGGCATCGAACGCTCCTTAGGCGGCAAGCGCTGGTATAGCCGCGATATCGACCAACGCCGCGCTTTGGCCATCGCCCAGCGTCATGGCCTGAACGAGATCGTGTCGCGCGTGCTGGCGGGCCGCGCCATCGATCTCGACCACATCGACGAATTCCTCGAGCCCAGCCTGCGCCGCTCGCTGCCCGATCCATCGGTGCTGCGCGACATGGGCAAGGCTGCTGCTCGGCTGACCCATGCCGTGATGACGGGCGAAAAGATCGCGGTGTTCGGCGATTATGATGTCGATGGCGCCACCTCGTCGGCGTTGTTGCTGCGCTTCTTTCGTGCCGTAGACGGCGACATCCGCGCTTATATCCCCGACCGTCACAAAGAAGGCTACGGCCCCAACACGGCGGCGCTGCTGAAGCTGCACAGTGACGGCGTGGCGGTGGCGGTCACGGTCGATTGCGGTATCACCGCGTTCGAACCATTGGCTGCCGCGCAGGAAGCCGGCCTCGACGTGGTGGTGATCGATCATCACGTGGCCGAGCCGCGATTGCCCAACGCTCATGCCGTGGTCAATCCCAACCGGCTCGACGAAGACCGCAGCCTGGGCAGCTTGGCTGCGGTGGGGGTGGCGTTCCTGCTGATCGTGGCGGTCAATCGCGCCTTGCGCAATGCCGGCTGGTTCATCGACGCGCGGCCTGAGCCCAATCTCACCCAATGGCTTGACCTGGTGGCCTTGGGCACGATTTGCGACATGGTGCCGTTGACCGGCGTCAACCGCGTGCTGGTGGTGCAGGGGCTGAAGGTGATGGCGCAGCGGCGCAATGTCGGCCTAACGGCGCTGGGCGAGATCACCCGCGTGATGGAGCCGCCTGGCACGTTCCATGCCGGCTTCCTGTTCGGACCGCGAGTGAATGCCGGCGGCCGCATCGGCGCGTCCGATCTCGGCACGCGCCTGCTATCGAGCGACGACATTAACGAATCGCGCGCCCTGGCCGAACGGCTCGATGCGCTCAATGCCGAACGCCGCGCCATCGAGGCTTCGGTGCTGGATCAGGCTTTACGGCAACTCGAAGCCATACAAACAGCAGGCGTTTTGCCGGCGGCTCTGGTGCTGGACGGCGACGGCTGGCACGCCGGTGTCATCGGCATCGTCGCCAGCCGCGTTCTGGATAGAGTGCATCGCCCGGTGTTCATCATCGGCTTCGATGGCGAGATCGGCAAAGGCTCGGGCCGTTCGATTAGAGGCGTCGATCTGGGCGGCATTGTCATTGCCGCGCGCCAGGCCGGGCTGCTGATCAATGGCGGCGGTCATCCCATGGCCGCGGGCTTGACCGTGTCGCGCAACCGGATCGCCGAATTGCGCGAGTTCATCGTGCAGCGTGTCGACGC
>JBBSNV010000003.1:0-16482 GCA_038260375.1 Reyranellales bacterium | reverse complement strand
TCCGTCCGGCAGCGGGTAACCGCTGAGACCTTGAATTCAACGGCGGCGCTAGCGCCGCCGTTGAATTCAAGGTCTCAGCGGTTACCCGCTGCCGGACGGATAGACCAGCCGCGGCAACCACACCACGATCTCGGGAAACAGCACGCAAAGGCCAAGCCCGATCGCCTGCAGTCCCAGGAACGGGATGGCGGCGCGGAACACCATGGCCATGGTGATATGGGGCGGCGCCACGCTTTTGAGATAAAACAGCGAATAGCCGAAGGGCGGGCTGAGGAAGGCCATCTGCATGTTGACGATGAACAGCACCCCGTACCACAGCGCCACCTGGTCCTTGGCGACGCCGGGCAGGCCCAGCAGCCCGTCGAACGCCAGGCTGTGGATGATGGGCAGGAAAATCGGCACGGTCAGCAGCAGGATGCCGACCCAGTCGAGGAACATGCCCAAGATGAAAAGGCAGGTTTGCATCAGCAGCAGGATGCCGTAGGCGGGCAGGCCGGTGCTGAGCAGGCTTTCGGTCACGAATGCCTGGCCGCCCTTCAAGATGAAGAAGCCGACGAACATGGTGGCGCCGAAGAAAATCCACATCACCATGGCGGTGGCGCGCAAGGTCGCCATAACCGCATCCTGCATCGACTGCCAACTCAGCTGTCGATAGAGCGCGGAAATCACCAGCGCGCCGAACGTGCCGATGCCAGCTGCTTCGACGGGAGTGGCAACGCCGAAGAAGATCACGCCCAGCACCAGGCCGACCAGCAACAGCGGCGCGATCAGGCCGCGCAGTAGGCTGATTTTTTGCCGGAACGAGATGCGCTCTTCGACCGGCAGTGCCGGTCCATAGCCTGGCTTCAGATAGCTGAGCAAGGTGACGTAGCCGATATACAAGCCCGACAGCAGGAAGCCCGGGAGTACCGAGCCGACCAGGAGTTCGCCCAAGGATTGTTGCGCCACCACGGCATAGACGATGGCCATGATCGAGGGCGGAATGAGGATGCCCAAAGTGCCGCCGGCCAGGATCGAGCCCATCGCCAGGCTGGGGTGGTAGTTTCGCCGCAGCATAGCCGGCAGCGCGATCATGCCCATCGTCACCTCGGTGGCGCCGACCACGCCGACCATCGCCGCCAGAATGGTGCAAACCACGATGGTGGCCGACGCCAACCCGCCTTTGATGCCGCCCAGGCATTTGTATATGGCGTCGAACAACTCCTCGATGATGCCGGCCTTCTCCAATACCGCCGCCATGAAGATGAACAGCGGAATGGCTGAAAGCTGGTAGTCGGTCATGAAGGGGAAGATGCGGCCCGGCAGCATGTTGAGGATTTGCGCATCGCCGAACACGAACAAGAATACGCAAGCCAGCCCGCCGGTGACGAACGCCATGGGCAGGCCGGCCAGCAACACCACCACCAGCGAGCCGAACATCAGCAGGGTCAGCCATTCGATGCCGATCGACAAACCCATGATCAGCGTCCTCCCGCTACGATGCGCAGGTCCTTGATCACCTTCGATACGCCCTGCAACAACAACAGCGCGGCGCCCACCGGAATGGCGATCTTGATGGGCCAGTATTGAATGCCCCATTCGGAGAACGAGACTTCGCCCAGCTGAATCGACGTTTTCATATAGATGAAGCCGGTCGCCAGCATGGTGCCGATAAAGACGAAGAAGAAAGCCGACGTCAGCAGGTCGAGCACCGCTTTGGTGCGGTCGGAGAATTTCACGTAGAACACGTCGACCCGTACATGGGCGTCGAATTTATACGCGTAAGCACCGGCAATGAGATATTGCATGCCGAACATCAGGAACATGCTTTCATGCACCCAGTTGGTCGGCGAGTTGAACACGAAGCGGACGACGACTTCGTAGTAGTAAACGAAGATCGACAGCACGGTCCACCATGCCACCAGCTCGCCGCTCCATTCGGTCACCCAATCTAGCGCGCGCGCGGCAGGGGCCTGTACCTTGAGGGTCGGGTCTTCGCCGGTGCCAGCCCGGTGGATTTCCGGTGGCAATTGCACGGGCACTGGGCGCCGCAATGGATTGCGCGCTTCCTCCGCGGCGCAGCGGCGTACCAATCCCGGCAGCAACACGGCATCGATCAATAGCAGCGCCGCGATGAGGGCGCCGAAAATGCCAGCGGCCAAATCCCAGCGATCGTGCGCGTTCTGGGCTCCAGCCATGCGCGATTGCATGGTGGTGAGATCGCGCTGCGCCTTGTCCAGCTTGGCTTGGGCGCCATCGACGCCGCGCTTGAGTTGAGTTTGCGCTTGGTCGGCATCGAACGAGGCCGTGCGCACGGCCTGGCGCGCCGAAGACATGGCGTTGCGCGAATCCTTGACCTCGAAATTGGCGAAAATCACCAAGGCAAATAGCGGGATGAAAACCAAGCCCCAGCGGCTGCGCACGTAAAAGCGGTGCAGGCCGGCGAAGCCGGCGCACAGCCAAAGCATATAGGCTACCACCAAGGACAGTTTGGGCGGCGCACCATTGCGGCGCTCGCGGCGCACGGCATAGATGGCGATCAAGGGAAACGCCACCAGCGCCAGCCAGTACAGCCAGTGCGGCAGGATGAAAGCTATGTTCGGCATGGAATTACCATTGGCGAAAAGACGGCGGCGGGCGAGTTGCCCGCCGCCGCAGCATCGACAGCGCCTGAACGGCGCCGATTACAGGTCGAGCTTCTGGTCCTTGATCATGTCCGGCGTGACATAGCCGAAGGACGGGTTGGTCATGACGTCGAGCTGTGCCTTGAACAGCCTTGCGGCATCCTTGTCCTTGTTGGCCCATTTGAACCAGATCGGCACCGCCAGTTTTTGGAATTTCGAGACGTCGTCGGCGCTCAGCCGGCTGACCGTGGTGCCGGCCTTCTCGAATTTCGGCCACGCCTCGGCGTTGGCTTTCTGTATCGCCGCGAAATGCACGTTGGAATAAACCTGCACTTCTTCGTCGACGAAGGTTTTCATCTTGGGCGACAGCTTGTTCCACACATTGGTGTTGACCACCAAATCCATCATATCGACCGGTTGATAGATCGACATCAGGCCCGGCGGGCCCATGCTGATGTATTTGGTGACCTGCTGGAAGCCGAGGTCCCAGTTGACCGCCGGGCCTGTGTAATCGGCCGCGTCGATCGTGCCTTTTTCCAGCGCCGCGAACACTTCGCCGCCCGGCAGCAGTGTGGTCTTGGCGCCGGCCGCGGCAAAGGTCTCGGCGATCATGCCGCCGGGTACGCGCAACTTCAGATCCTTGAAGTCTTCGATCGAGCGGATCGGCACTTTGGAGTGGATGATGTTGCCATCGTGATGGATGCGGTTGACGTAATGCATGCCCTGCTTGGCGAAGACTTCCTGCGCCATCTTCAGGCCGCCCATGCTGTAGAAGAAGATATCCCACTCATGCGGATAGCGCAGACCCAGCGTATAGGAACTGAGGAACGCCGCCGACGGCAGTTTGCCAGCCCAATACAAGGTGAATGAGTTCATGGCGTCGAGCACGCCGCTCTTCACCGCATCGAACAGCTCGAAATCGCCGACGATGTCCTTGGGGCCGAACGCCTTCCAATCGAGTTCGCCACCGGTCTTCTCCTTGATGCCGGCGCACCAGGCCTTGAACGCCGCCAAGCCGACGCCGGCCGGCCATGACGTCTGGATTTTCCAGGTCTGGGTTTCGGCCGCTTGGGCGTTGGAGATGAACGGCATCGATAGTCCCGCAGCGCCGACGGCGGCGCCCGCGACCAGGAAATTGCGCCGCGACTGGATGCGGTCGCCCTTCTTGCTTTCGCTCATGATGTTCCTCCCTGCATGATCGATTTTTTTGCCGCCGTAGAATTCCAAGACGGCAGATCGGGTTGTGACGGTTTGATTAGCGCACGGCCGGCGGCGCAGGGGCAAGCGTAGAGCGGCTAAAATTTTTTATTACCAAGCATGGAATAAATTGCGGCGTTGCAGCAAATATCGGCAGGGCGGCGATAGAGCACGCTTATCGGGCGATCTAGAGTCGCAATAGAATTTTTCCAATCGCCTCGCGACTAGAAATTTCGCCCATGGCAGCGGCGAAATCTTCCAAAGCGTAGATTTTGGCCGGCAGCGACGGCAGCCGTCCGGTTTGCGACCATTCCATCAGCCGCGCCACGTTCTTGCGCTGGCGTTCGATCGTGCCGGGCGGTGGCGCCTGACGGCCCCAGCCCATGTAATAGCCCCAGTAATAGCCGATCGCCGACACGTTCTTGACCAACAGCAGATTGGCGGGGATTTGCGGGATTTTGCCGCTGGCAAAGCCATAGATCAGCAAACGGCCTTCCGGTGCCACGCAGCGTAGCGATAAATCGAACAGCTCGCCGCCCACCGGATCGAACACGACATCGACGCCACGGCCTTCGGTCAAGTCGAGCACGCGCTGGCGCACGTCTTGATTCTTGTAATCGATGGTTTCGACAGCGCCGAAGCGGGCCGCCATGTCGCGCTTGGCCGGGCTGCTGGCGGTGGCGATGACGCGTGCGCCGATCGCCTTGCCCAGTGCCACAGCCCCCAGGCCCGAAGCGCCGCCAGCGCCGTGCACCAGTAGCGTCTCGCCTGATTTTAGGCGCGCCGACCATTCGAGCGCGGTGAAGATGCTGGCATAGGTGCTGGCAATCGAAAGCGCGGCCTCGTCGCTCATGCCTTCGGCAATCGGCCACGCCGTGCTGGCGGGCGCCACGGCTTGCTCGGCAAAGCCACCGGAAGAGATCAGCGCCGTCACGCGATCGCCTGGCTTCACATGGGTAACGTCCGATGCGATTTCCAACACCGCGCCGGCAATCTCGCCGCCCGGGATGTAGGGCAGTCCCGGCTTGTTCTGATGCTTGCCGGCCAAGCCCAGGATTACAGCAAACGACACACCGGCATGACGCACGGCGATGCGGACGGTGCCCGGCCTTAATTGCGGCGGATCGACATTCTCGATCTTCACCGTATCGGGCGTGCCGTATTGGCGGCAAAGCAAAGCGCGCATGTCTTCTCTCAGATGTCGGTGAAATCGCCGTGCCGGCCTTTGCCGGCGGCGAAGCGTTTGGCGCCCGGCATGGCCTCGCGTCGACGCGCCTTGCCAGCCAGCGCCGCTTCGCGCGCGATGGCCTCGGCAAAGGGATGATCGAATTGACCATAGGCCGACTGGCGATCCGAACCCAACGCGATTTGGGGAAACGCAGCGACTTGGTGCGCCAGTTCGATGGCGGCCTGGCGCGCGGCGCCGTCTTCGACCAGCCGCGTGACCAAGCCGATGCGCAACGCCTCTTCGGCCAACACCGTGCGGCCGGTGATCAGCATGTCGAGCGCGTTGCCCAGTCCGACGATGCGCGGCAATCGCACCGTGGTGCCGTCGCTCATCGGCACACCCCAGCGCCGCGAATAGACGCCGAAGCGGGCGCTGCGCTCGGCGATGCGGATGTCGCAGAACAGCGCCACGCCCAGCCCGCCGGCGCAGGCCGTGCCGGCAACGGCGGCGATCACCGGTTTACTGAGAGGCGCACGCAACGGGCCGCGTTCGCTGCCGGCCCACGGGAAGTAATCGACGCCATCGGCCAGCGCCTTCAGATCGGCCCCAGCGCAGAATGATCGGCCCGCGCCGGTCAGCACGGCGCAACGCAACGTATCGTCGGCATCGAACGCCTTGAGCGCTGCACCCAGAGCCAGCGCTGCTTCGTTGTCGAGCGCATTGCGGACTTCGGGCCGGTTGATGGTGATGACGCATACTGCGCCATGGCGTTCGACCAGGATTTTATCGCTCATGATCCGCTGTCCGGAAAATTTGCAGCCTCGGCTATCTTATGCACAATGCCGGATAGGGAGAAAAACGCCAAATGAAACAAGGCTTCGTGACCATAGACCGGGGACTGGGCACCGGCGGCCGGATCGCCGTGGTGCGGTTCGATCGCGGCGACGGCATCAATGGATTGTCGCCCGAGGCTATGCGCCAATTGACCAAAGCGGCGCGCGACTTCGAGGACGATTCTGTGACCTCGGTGGTGGTGCTGACCGGCAATGCCAAGGCTTTTTCGGCCGGCTTCGACTTGAAAGACCCCGAGGGTCGCGGGCGGCGGGACATGGATATCGGTGCGCTGCGCCGACATCTGACCTTAGGCCCGAGGATGACGCGAGCCTGGCACGAGATGGATCAAGTCACGATCTGCGCCGTGGAAGGATTCTGCATCGGCGGCGGTGCGGCGCTGGCGGTGGCACTGGATTTCCGGGTCGCCGCCCGCGGCTCGCATTTCCGCATCCCCGAAATCGGCCTGGGCATGAATATGAGCTGGCAAAGCGTGCCGCGCATGTTGGCGTTGATGGGCCCGGCGCGCACCAAGCAGGCGGTGATCCTGGCGGCCGATCGCATCCCGGCCGAACAGGCTTTGCAATGGGGCCTGATCGAAGAGATCGCCGAGGACGGCAAGGCGTTCGACGCGGCGATGGCGCTGGCCGAGAAAGTGGCGCAACAGCCGCCGCTGCCGGCAATGATGACCAAACGCACGGTCAATCGCCTGGCGCACGCTTTGGACGACCTGGCCAGCCATATGGATGTCGATCAATTCGCCTTGGCGTCGCTGACGGAGGACAGCCGGGAGGGCATCGGAGCCTTCCTCGAGCGGCGCAAGCCCGAGTTCCGGGGACGCTGAAACATGAGTGCGCGCGCGATGCTCGACGAAGCCAAGATTGCGGCTGGTGAGGCCCTGGTACGACGGCTGGAAGAACGCGGCACCTCCGTGCCGGCGGCGATGTGGGCTTACGAAGGCGACATCAACGAGTGGCGGCTGTATCTGGCCATGCCGTTGATCTACGATTCGGGGCCGGCGGCGGGCGCCGAGCTGGTGTCGCAAGCCATCGCTTCGCTGCGCAGCCAGGACGAATTCCCCATCGGGCGGGCCGAGATCACGCCGGTCAGCATCGACCACGCCGCTGTCACGTTGATCGCGGCGGCGATCGGCACCGGCCCCAATCTGTCGCGGCTGCGCATTCAGGGCACCAAGGTCAACGGAACCTTGATCGATGACGTGCTGATCTACCGGCTTTACAAAGCGGGGCTGCAGCCGCTGGCGAAGAAGTAACTGCGTTCAGGCGAGCGTTTTGGGGCGCGCAAAGCCCCGGCTCGGTAGGCTACGCATAATCTCCGTCCGCTGCTCGTCGCTATACGAGGTCCAACGCGTGATCTCTTCTACCGTGCGCTTGCAGCCCATGCACAAGCCGCTCCGTTGATCGAGCGTGCAGATATTGATGCAGGGCGAGGCGATCGGCGTCATCAGGCGAGCGATGCGGCACGTTTGCGCGCCGGCCACGCGAACACCCAGTTCCAGCCCAGCCGCCGCACCGCGAGGTAGACGGCCATTGGCAAAAGAATTCCCACGATGGTGATCGCCAAGGTAGCGAGTTCCGCCGATATCGCAGGCACGATGCGCAGCAATATCGCGCGGGCGGCGCCGATGGCGAAAGAATGAAGCAAAAATATTACCAAAGACGCCAAGCCGGCTGTGACGAAAAACCCGCTGACTTTGTGGATCGGCAGGATCGCAAAGGATAGAGCGCATAGCGCGATCGTACCCAGGACGCCCAATAGGAATTGGTACAACGGCAAGAAATGTCCGAGAACGGCTGGCTTGCCGGGAACGAGCGCGACGATGACGAAAAGCACTATGGCAATGGCGGCATTGACCAGCGCAGGCAAGCTGCTACCAACCGCCAATACTTTTCCGATCGCCGCATAACCCAGCGCCAAAAAGACGGTGAGCTGTAGCAGATAGCCCAACAGCACGATGTTGGTTGGGATCATCGTCACGGCGAGGGCAACGACAACCGCCACCAACGCGTTCCATTGCATGACGGGGTAGATCAGGACGGTCGCCAGCAATAACGTTACCAGGAACCAGGATTTCCGGCCGGTGGCGATTTCGAAGGCGTGCCGGCCGATATTGCCAGGATCGTCGATCGGGCTGTTGAAATAGCGCACGAACAGTACGGCTACGATGTAGGCGACAACGCCCCAAACGATATGCGGGTAATACAGAGTGCGCAGCCGCTGCGAAACCAGCGTCGGAAAATTGGCCGGTGCATGCAGCGCCAGAACCGCGCCGGAAGCGAAGAAGAACGCGTGCATATGAAATCGGTAAACGAAATTGTCCATTCCCGCCAACAGGGAGCCGGGGGCGACGACGTTCATATGCGCCAAACCCTGGGTGACGTGGCCCAGCACCATCAAACAGATGGCGATGCCCTTGATTACATCGAGCACGACGACCCGGCCCGGCGACCGCGGTTGTACCGCTGTCTTGGGCGAGGCGGGTTGGGTCATGCTATGGGACGAGAGGTTTGAATCCATGGGTCGCTATGGCGCTCATCATAAGATAGATCACGCGGTATAGCATCCCGCTTCGCGTGCCCGCCGCCGCACCAAGGCCAATACGCTATCGATTGCCGGCGTCGCGACGCCCGCCATGCGCGCCACCTCGACCACGGCGCCGACCACCGCATCGATCTCCATTGGCCGGCCGCTTTCCAGATCTTGCAGCATCGAGGTCTTGTGCGCGCCGGCATCGGCTGCGCCCATGATGCGTTTATCGGTATCGATCAGGAAGTCGACGCCCAGCGCTTCGCCCACCGCGCGGGCTTCTTCCATTAGCGCGCGCACGACGGGCTTCAATTCGGCATCGGTTGCCAGCACGTCCAAGGTGGCGCCAGTCAGCGCGCTCAGCGAGTTGAAGCAGGCATTGCCCCACAGCTTGATCCAGATGTCCTGGCGGATCTTGGGCCGCACCGGCGCTTTCATGCCGGCGGCAATCATGGCTTTCGATAGCGCCTGGATGCGGTCGCTGCGGCTGCCGTCGGGCTCGCCGACCGGCACGCGGTCCGAATAAGTGTGTTTGATCACGCCGGGTGCGGCGATGGTGGCGGCGGGATCGAGCACGCAGCCGATCGCGCGGTCCGGGCCGATGAATTTCCAAAGCTTGCCATCGGGATCGACCGACTTGATCTTTTTGCCTTCGTAAGGACCGGCCAGTTTGTGGAAATACCAGAACGGCAATCCGTTCATCGCCGTCACCACGCCGGTATCTTCGCGCAGCATTGGCTGCAGGCTTTCGGCGATGGCTGGCGCTGAATGCGCCTTGATGGTGAGGAAAACGAAATCCTGCGGTCCCGCTTCGGCCGGCTTGTCCGTGGCGTGCGGTTTGACGGTGAAACGATCGTCCAGGGTTTCGAGGGTTAGACCATGCTTGCGGATCGCGGCCAAATGCGGCCCGCGCGCGATCAAGGTGACATCGACGCCCACCTTGGCCAGCTTGGCGCCGAGATAGCCGCCAATCGCGCCGGCGCCGAAGATCGCAACCTTCACTTCACCAAACCCAGCTTCTGCGCCAGGCCGATGCGTTGCACTTTGCCGGTGGCGCCCTTAGGCAATTCGGCCAGGATCAGGATCTGGCGCGGCACTTTGAAATCGGCCAGGCGTTCGGCGGTGAAAGCGCGCAGCGCTTTCTCGTCGGCCTGGGTGTCGGGCTTCAGCACCACCGCGGCCGCCACTTCTTCGCCCAGCTTGGCATGTGGCACGGCGAAGGTGACGACTTGCGCCACCGCCGGATGATCGAGCAACACCTCGTCCACCTCGCGCGGCGAAATCTTCTCGCCGCCGCGGTTGATGATCTCCTTCTTGCGCCCAGTGATGGCGAGATATCCTTCGCCATCCAGCGTGCCGAGATCGCCGGTGCGGAACCAGCCGTTGGTGTAGGCCTCTTCATTCGCCTTCGGATTGTTTTCGTAGCCCGCCGTGACGTTGGGGCCACGAATCACGATCTCGCCTTGCACGCTGCTGGCCACCAGCGAGCCATCATCGGCCATGATGGCGATTTCCGGCCCGGCGGCGATGCCGACCGAGCCCGGCTTGCGCGCGCGGGGCGGCAGCGGGTTGGACGCCATCTGATGGGCGGCTTCGGTCATGCCATAGGCTTCGATCACCGGCGCTTTGAACAATTCTTCCAGCGCCGCCCTTACTTGCGGCGGCAAGGAGGCGGAAGACGAACGGATGAAGCGCAAGGCAGCGCGCAGGGCGATCTCCTTGTTGCGCTCGCCGCGCGACAGGATCGCCTGGTGCATGGTCGGCACCGCGGTGTACCAGCTCGGCTTGAACTCATCGAGCCGGGCGAAGAAGTTCAGCGCATTGAAGCCTTCGGTGCACACCACGCTAGCGCCGGCGCGCAAGGACGACAGCACCGCCGCGATCAGGCCATGGATGTGGAACAGCGGCATGATGTTGAGGCAGCGATCGTTCGGCGTCAGCGCCAGGGTAGCGCCGATATGACGGGCCGAGGCCGCCACGTTGGCGCCGGCCAGCGGCACGATCTTGGGCCGCGAAGTGGTGCCCGAGGTGTGCAGCACCAGCGCGATGTCGTTTACTTCGGCCAGGCCGTCGCTCGAAGTGCCGCGCTGGGCCAACGTCTTGGCATCCTCATCGCTTTCGGCGATCAGATCGAATACGCCGGCCGCCAAGCGCGCGTCAGTATCGAGCGCCAACACCGGAATTTTGTGCTTACGCGCCATCTGCGTCGCCGCACCCTCGTGGCCCCGGGGCACGATCAACGCCTTGGGCTTAAGGTCTGTGAGGTAGAAATCGAATTCGTCGGCGCGATAGGCTGGGTTGAGCGGCGCGCTGGTCGCGGCATTGGCGACGGCGGCGAACGCGGTGGCCATCTCCGGCCCGTTGGGCAGCACGATGGCGACGCGATCGTTGCGGCCGATGCCGAAGCCGCGCAAGGTTTGCACCGTGCGCGCGACATGCTTGCGCAACGCGTCGTAGGTCAGAATCGGACGGCCCGGCGCCAGGATGGCTGGCGCGGAGTCGGCGCCATTCTGTAACAATTGCGAAAGAGTGGTCGCGCTCATCGGCAATCCCCGGACGGCGCTGCTTGCAACGGCAGCTCAGCTTTTTTTGATGTCGTCCAGACGGCCCTGCAATTCGTCGAGCTTGCGCTTGAGCTCGTCGATCTGGGCTTTATCGCCATCGCCCTTGTCTGCTGTGGCCGTTTCAGCCGTCGCTCCCGCCATGCCTGGGATCCCGGGCATGCCCGGCATCCCAGGCGTAAAGGGCGGCGTAAACATCTTCATCGCCTTTTCGAACATGGCGACATTTTGCTTGCCGACTTCGGCGAATTGCGCGAACGGGTTGAAGCCGAACGTGGTCTTCATGTAGTCGCGCATGCGCTCTTGATTATGCGCAAACGACTTCATGGAGAATTCGAGATATTGCGGCACCACGCCCTGCAGCGAGTCGCCATAGAAAGCGATCAATTGGCGCAAGAACGAGATCGGCAGCAGGTTCTGCCCCTTGCTCTCTTCCTCGACGATGATCTGGGTCAGCACGGGTCGCGTGATGTCCTCGCCGGTCTTGGCGTCATACACCACGAAATCGGTCTGTTCCTTGACCATCTGGCACAGATGATCGAGCGTCACATAGCTGGATGTTGCCGTGTTGTAGAGGCGACGGTTGGCATATTTCTTGATCACCACCGGGGCGATTTTGGCGCCCGGCTCGCGTTCGATTTCAGCCATCGTCCGACCTTTCGATGCGACCGACCACGGCGCAATATGACGTGGCGGTCAGAGGAGAGTTCGCGACTGCAGCGCGTTTGCTGCACTGCGTAAAATTTCGCCACCTTAGCGCGAGCCATTTCGCGCTGCAAGACGCGGTCCAGAGGGATATACTCGGAAACGATGGCCGATGAAAAAGACTTGGAATCGCTCGCCAAACGCTACCTCGACGTGTGGGAAAGCCAATTGGCGGGCATGGCCGCTGACAGCGACCTTGCGGCGCAATTGGGCCGATTGTTCGCCGCGACAAATTCCGCCCTTTTGGCCGGTCTGAAGGCGCCCCAGACGGCGTCCCAGATGGCGCCCATGACGGCGGCAGGAGCATTTGATGCTGCACAGCAATCAGGTCACGCTGGCCCTGCCAACCCGCCCACCCATGCCACGCCTGGGACCGCGACCATTGCCGCTCCATCTGGCCACGGCGGCCTGGACCTGGGAGAGTTCGCAGACCGGCTTGCCGCTCTTGAGCGGCGCCTCGCCGGGTTGGAGCGCGTTCTCGAACGCCTCACCCGCCAGCGCGACGAATCCTGATCCCAACGCGACTGCTGGTCTTGAAGGCCTGGCGCGCCAGCATGAGAAGTGGCGGCGCCGGCTGATCCGCATCCGCACCGAACTGGCCTTGAGCGATGGCGGCGACGATCTGCCGGAATTGATCGCCGGCCCGTTCACCCAAGCCATTCGCCGCGAGTCGATCAAGCGCATGGATCGCTTTTTGGCCGGCGTGCAAACCTACCGCCGCCACCCAGCGCAGCGCGACTTCGCCGAGCCCGCAACGATCGCGCAGGATGGCTCGAGCAAGCTTCTCGACTTCGCGCCGTTTGCCGAAGGCGCCAAGGGCGAGACGGTGCTGTTGATGGTGCCGTCTTTGGTCAATCGCTGGCAGGTGCTCGACATCTCCCAAGAGCGCAGCCTGATGCGTGCTATGGCGCGGGCCGGCATTCGCAGTCTGCTGGTCGATTGGGGCGCGCCGGTTGGGCCGGAGCGCGATTTCTCCGCCACCGATTACGTGTTGCGGCTGGATCGCCTGCTCGATCGCACCAAGGCGCTCGGATTTTCGCGCGTGCATGTCGCGGGCTATTGCATGGGCGGCAATCTGGCGCTGGCTTTGGCGTTGCGCCGCCAGCGCGATCTGGCCTCGCTCACGTTGCTGGCGACGCCGTGGGATTTCCACGCCGATCGTACCGGCCAGGCGCTGATGATGGCCAATCTGCCCGTTCTGGCGAAGCTGGTCGAGGCGGCGGGTGAATTGTCGGTCGATGCGCTGCAGACTTTGTTCTATTCGCTCGATCCGTGGTTGGTGATTCGCAAATTCATGCGCTTTGCCCAACTCGATCCGGCCTCGCCTGAGGCGCGCGACTTTGTGCTGCTGGAGGACTGGCTCAACGACGGCGCCCCTGTCCCGGGACCTATGGCATTGGATTGCCTGCTGGGCTGGTACGGTCACAACACGCCGGGCAAGGGTGAGTGGCGGATCGCGGGCGAGATCGTCGATCCGCGCCAGCTCGACCTGCCGAGCCTGGTGGTGGTGCCGGGCCAGGACCGCATCGTGCCGCCGGCTTCGGCGCGGGCGCTGGCCGATCCGCTGGTGGGCATCCCCAAGGCCAAGCGCATCGATTTGGCGCTGGGCCATATCGGCATGATGGTCTCGGCGCGCTCGCCGCAATTGCTGTGGCAGCCCTTGGTCGAGTGGATCAAATGCGGTACGGCGGCGTGAGCATGCGCGGGTTTGTTTTTCGCTACCGGCTCGCGCTGGTCTGGATCGTCATCCTGATGATCTCGACGGGGCTGCAGACTTTCACCGTGCTCGACGACGCCCATTCCACGGGTCGCTCGACCAGCTTGCTGCAAGCATTGGTACAGGAGGGCAGCAGTCACGTCCTGTGGGCGGTACTGCTGCTTCCGATCTATTGGCTGCATCGCCGCTTTGCCATTCAGACGGCGCCAGTCAATATCGTTGTGCATCTGGCGGCAACGATTCCAGTCAGCCTGGCGCATGTCTTCGGCATGGTTGGCATGCGTTACGGGCTGTCAGCGCTGCTGGGCTTGCCGTTCGCCTATCGCTTCACCTTAGAGCAGTTGTTTTACGAATACCGTAAAGACGTCATGACCTATCTGATCTTCAGCGCCGCCTATATGGCGCTGTACTACATCTTCGGCCGCTTCCCTCAAACGGCGGCCACCTCTCAAGCAAGCAATGTGGCAATGCCTCCGGCTAAAGTACCGCTGGCTCGATTTGCCGTGCGCAAGAAGGACCGCGAGGTCTTGGTTTCGACGGAGGATATCGACTGGATCGAGGCGGCGGGCAATTACGCCATTTTACACGTAGGGGCCGAAAAGCACGAAATCCGTTCCTCTTTGGCGCGGCTGGAAGATGAGCTGGATCCGGCCAGTTTCGTGCGCGTGCATAAATCTTCGATCGTCAATATCGCGCGGGTACGTGAGGTCGAACCCTGGTTCAGCGGCGATTATCGTATCCGTCTGCACGACAATACCGAGATTCCGCTGAGCAGGCGGTACCGCGCTCGCTTCGAGCACTTCGTGCCGGTCCGCCGCTAAATCGCGCTGCCGGTCATCCCATGCCAAGCGCCGCTCGTCCCAAGGCTGGTCCGCTTGTCACAATTCCTGCCGGTTGATGGGCGCAGTGGCGCAAAAGACCCCTGCGTCCAACCAATCGCAGGTGAGCCATGAACCCGATAGCAAATACCGACCGCCGCAGCGACATCGACTGGCTGCGGGTTTTAGCGTTCTCGCTTTTGATCCTCTACCACGCGGGTATGCCCTATGTGGATTGGGATTGGCACGTCAAGAACACCGAGCACTGGCCAGCGTTGCAAGAGGTCATGCGTTTCGTCAACCGCTGGCGCATGTCGCTGATTTTCCTGATCGCCGGCGGTACCATCATGCTGTCCTTGGGGCGGCGCAGTGGCCCGGCCTTCGTGTTTGATCGGATCAAGCGCATCCTGTTGCCGTTGGTCTTCGGCATGCTCGTAATCGTCCCGCCGCAAGTCTATCTCGAGCGCGTGCAGAAGGGCCGTTTCGCCGGATCGCTTTTCGATTTCTACCCGCATTTTTTCGAGGGTACCTATCCGGCGGGCAATTTCTCCTGGCACCATCTTTGGTTCCTGGCCTATGTGCTGGTGCTCACTTTGGCGCTGCTGCCGCTGTTTTTGTGGATGCGCAGCGAGAAAGGGGCGGCAGCGCTTGATGGCTGCTCGGCTTTTGTGGCACGACATTATCTGGTTGCGCTGCTGGCCGTGCCATTGTTTGCCGTGGAGTTCTGGCTGGTGTCGGCCTCCAGCAATCGCAATGGATTGGTTGGCGATTGGTACGGATTGGCTTCTAACGGCGTATTGATGCTGGCCGGGGCTTTGCTTTATCGCAGCCCGCTCTTGCTGCAGTCGCTGGAGCGTCAGCGCCTTGTAGCCTTGGCGGTCGGCATCGTTGCTTACGCAGCGCTTGAAGTCGGCTTCTTTTCCGGCCCGGCGATCAAGCCGCAAACCAGTGTTGCGTGGCTGGGTTTCTGTGCTTTGTCGGCCATTAACCTGACAGCTTGGCTGATCGCCATCACCGGCTTTGCCCGACGCCTGGCGCGGCCAACCGCATTTTTGCGCTACGCCACGCCGGCGGTTTATCCGTTCTACATTTTGCACCAGACGGTGGCGGTGATCTTTGCGTTCTATCTGGTGCAAACAGATTGGGCAGTGCCGATCAAATATGCCGCCACAGCGCTGCTGACTTTCGCTGGCACATGGTTTATGTACGAATTCGCGGTTCGACGCCTTGCAATGTTGCGTCCGCTGTTCGGCATGAGTCCGCGATCGTCCGGGCAACGACAGCCCAATATTGCCGCCATGCCGGCGTGGCATACGCGATTGCGCGACGACGTGGCATAAAGAGCAAGGACGGCCCAAGATTTTACAGGCCGCCCGCGCTTTTGTCGGCAGCCGCCAGTCGAGTAGATCGAATGCAACGAAGCCGATTAAATGCGCGGTGTTGTTTGGCCTATCGGCCAATGCTGAATCGGACCTTTGCTGCTTCCGACATTGCGGTCGCGGCATCGATCTGCCGCTTTCTTCACGGGGCGACCCATGATTGACGCCAAACTCACCGCGCGACGCAGCGATATCGATTGGCTGCGCGTGCTGGCGTTCTCGCTGCTGATTTTGTATCACGCCGGCTTGCCCTATGTGGGTTGGGATTGGCACGTCAAAGATCTCGATCGTTGGCCGGCACTGCAGGAGGTGATGCGTTTCGTCAGCGGCTGGCGCATGCCGGTGATATTCCTGATCGCCGGCGGCACCATCATGCTGTCCTTGGGTCGGCGCACTGCGCCGGCTTTTGTGCTCGATCGGCTGAAGCGCCTTTTGCTGCCGCTGGCGTTCGGCATGTTGGTGATCGTGCCGCCACAGGTCTATTTCCAGCGCTTACAGGAAGGCGAATTCGAAGGCTCGTTCCTCGATTTCTATCCGCATGTCTTCGACGGCTTTTATCCGGACGGCAATTTCTCCTGGCATCATTTGTGGTTTCTGGCTTATGCGCTGGTGCTGGCTTTGGCGCTGTTGCCGGTGCTGTTGTGGATGCGAAGCGCCAGCGGTGCGGCGTTACTTGACCGCCTTTCGGCCATCCTCGCGCGCTATCGCTTGTTTATGCTGCTGGCCATGCCGCTGTTTGCGGTGCAATTTTTTGTGGCGCCGATCTCGGGCGTGCGCAATGTCTTGGTTGGCGACTGGTACGGGTTGGCGCATTACGGCGTGTTGATGCTGGCGGGGGCCTTGCTCTATCGCAGTCCCGTCCTGCTGCAATCGCTAGAGCGCCAGCGGTTTGGCGCCTTAGCGATCGGCGTTATAGCTTATGCCGGATTGGAACTGGGATTCTTTTCCGCTCTGTC
>JBBSNV010000002.1:0-16984 GCA_038260375.1 Reyranellales bacterium | reverse complement strand
TTAGCAAACCGTCGCCTTCAGCCACTCGGCCACCCCTCCGCAAGGGATCACCGTTAGGTCCAGCGGCCGTCAAACACGACGAATGCGGGGCGGTTCTAGCGGTCGGGCTGGACTAAGTCAATCGCACCGCCGTCCCGCTCGCCTGTCGGCCGGGTTGTCATCCGAGCAAAGAAAAGGCCGGAACGGCTCCGGCCTTTTCTCTGAACTGACGAAGCTACCGCTTTACGCGCCCCGCTCGTTACAACCCGATTGAGCCAACTGGCCCTTGTCGAACAGAATGGCGCCTAACGGCACGTCGTGACGGACCAAATAGGCGGTCACCACCGCATGGCGATCCTGCTCCACGATTTCCGTCGCGGTGCCGATCTGCTCGCCGCCTTTGATCTGAATATCGATCATCGGCTTATTGGGATAAGCGGTCGCTGCGGAAGCCAAGACCCGTTCCGCCACCGGATTGAACTCGGCTGAATTGGCGGCAAAGTTCACGATGTAAAGATCGGCCGGCTGGGTAGTGCGCTCGTGCCCAAAGGCCGTGCGTACCACGCCATCGACACCGCACGCCGCGAATGCCGTGGGCGAGGACGCAACCAACGCCGCCCCCGCGGCAATCATTACGGCGAGGCCGGCACCTACGATGCCACCGCCCACGACGATATCGCGCTTCGGTCTATTTCGCATGCTGTCCTCCTCTTGACTGTCACCAATACAACGATTGGTTCAGCCAAATAGTGCCGGGACAGCGTGATTTCAGTGAGGCAAGGTAAAGGCAGAAAAGATGACAATGTGACTTGTTTTAGGCAGGCCCCGCGATACAGAATCAGGCGCTAAACTCTTGTTCTCGTTGCTTAACTAGCGCCACTACGGTCTCGTTTATCGGTGCGGTAAGCCCAACGTTTTTTGCCTGCCAGGGCACCGCGCCGTTAATGACGTCGATTTCGCTGCGGCGGCGCGCGATTTGGTCCAACAACATCGATGGTTTGGCGTTGGGGATTTTACCGCCGAAATTTCGGACGTAACCGACCGGCTCGTCGATCGCTATGGCAATATTTTTTGCCTTCGCCACGCGCCACGCTTCCGTGGCGCAGCCCGACGCCACCTGCCAAGCGTAAGGATCGTCGATCACCTGGCCGATGGTCAGACCGGTCAACGCACACGTGCCGGAGAAGCACACATTGCAAATGAACTTCTCCCAAATCATGCGATCGATGTCGTCATAGGTCTGCACTTTGAAGCCAGCGCTGCGCCAAATATCGGCGGCCGTTTCGAGGCGCTTGGTCGGTGGCCCCTTCAGCTCGCCGAAATGCACTATCTCCCAACCATTGTGATGCGCATGGCCGGGCTTGGGAATCGACGCGCCGAAACCACCGACGATGCCGACCGCCAATTGCTCGCGGCCTAAAGCCGCCGCCGCATTATCGACGCTGCCGATGCCGTTCTGAATGGTCAGCACCAAGGTCTTGGGCCCGACCAATGCCCGAGCGCTGGTCGCGGCTTCAGACACATCCATCGCCTTGGTGGCAATAATCACCAGGTCGCAAATGCCGGCATCGGCCGCACGGGTGCTGGCATGCGGCCGGCCCAGATGGTCGCCGCTGGCGCCTTGCACGCGCAGGCCATTCTTCTTGATGGCCTCGACATGCTCGGCCCATTTGTCGATCGCCCACACTTCGTGCCCGGCATCGGCCAGCAGCCCGGCATATACCGAGCCCATGGCGCCGGTGCCGACGATCGCTACCTTGGCCATGATCTAGTGCCGCTGGCGCGCTTGGTGTGGCGCGTAGAGATTGAGGATGGTGGGGCCGGCGCGACGGCTCTCGCGCCAATTGACCCAGATGCGCAGCAGGTGACGGCGGTGATTGGGTCCGTCGTGATACTCGCCGCGCGAATGGAAGCAGATGTAGTTGTTGAGGAACTGGATGTCGCCCACTTGCAGATCCATCGACAGCTGCATGTCCGGCCGCGCCGTCACGGCATCGAGATAATCCAGCGCCTCGATCTCCTTGGGCGACAGCACCACGCCTTCTTTCTCGGCCCACATGATCGGGTTGCGGTTGTAGCAGCAATGCAGCAACCCGTTATGGAACGAGAATACCGGGATGCGCGCGGCCGAGATCGGTCCTTCGCCCGGCGCCTGCTCGCCACGGCGATGATGGAAATAGCCCTGCGCCAAGACCTCAAGCAGATCGGGCCGCTCGTGGCGGATGGCGTTATAGACCGCCGGCGCGCTGACGATCACGCTCAAGCCACCGTCCGATGCAGTTGCCAAGCACAGCAGCCAGACCATGTCGGCGCCGTCGGTGTGGAACGGCAACAGTTTGTTGGAGCTGTAGCCACGCTGCTTTTCACTATAGGGCAGCCCGATATCGACCACGTCGATGATGCGATCGCCTTTATGCGTTTGTTCGACGATCACGCCGAGATGGGCGGAGATGCCGGCATACGCCAACAGGATCTGGTCGCGGTCGAATTCGTCGACCGGGAAGCCACTCAACACGGCAAAGCCCTTGCCCTTTTCCAGGTCGTGCAGCGCCCGGGCCATGATCTCGCGCATCGATGGCAGCGGGAACAGCTCGGGCGTCAGCTTCCAGAACGGCGTGCCGCGTGCTTGTGCCTCAGTCACGCCTTTCCTGATGTCGTCGAGCATGGCGTCGCCGATCGGCTGGGCCCATTCGCGCGAGCGGCGGAAGTTCTGCGCCGTCCATACGCTGCTGTCGTGTACGTCCTTGACGAATGCCGTGGCACTCATGGCGTTGTCCTCCGGTTACTCCCCAGCTTTGACGGCCGGGCTGTCGCTTGGTTGTTCGGCTCCATCATCAGCCCAAGACGGCAAGCGCTTGGCCATGAAGGCTGCCATGCCCTCGCGCGCCGCCGGACGACGCAGCAATCCGACCAAGTCGCGGGCGGCATCGTCCATCACCTTGCTGTCTTGGTCGCCGGCGCAATTCAGCACCAGGCGCTTCACCGCCGCAAGCGCCTGCGGCTCCATGCGCTGGATGTCGGCCAGGATCTCGGCCAGTGCTTCGGCGATCTCGCTTTCGTCCTGGGCAATGATGCCACCAATGCCGCAGGCCTTGGCTGCCTCGGGATCGATGGTCACGCCCGTCACCGCCAATTGCCGCACCGTGCCCTCGCCCACGCGGCGCACCAGGAACGGAATGATCTGCGACGGGATAAAGCCAACCCGCGGCTCGGGAATGCCGAAGCGAGCCGAGCGATGCATGATCACCACATCCGAGCAGCACACCATGCCCAAGCCGCCGCCCACCGCCGGACCCTCGACGATTGAAATCACCGCTTGCGGCAAGCGATTCAACTCGGCCAGCACGTCGCCGAAATAGCGATAGGCCGCAATCAGCGGATCGGGGCCGTCTTTGGATACCGGCGGCATTTCCGCCATCGCGCCCAGATCGCCGCCGGCACAGTAGAAGCCGCCGTCGCCGCGCAGCACCAAGGCGCGCAGCGATGCGTCCTTGCCGACCCGCGAAACCGCATCGCCGATCTCGCGCATCATGGCGTGGGTTAGCGCGTTGCGCCGCGCCGGGCGGGCAAAGCTCAAATGCGCCACCCAACCCTCGCGGCGCAGGCGAATGCTGTCGTAAACCGGTTCGCTTGACATCGCGTCTAGAGTAAACAACCGTTTACCGGATTAAAAGATCATAAGACCGTGCGCTTTAGGGAGAGAGATATGCAAGGGCAGATGTCGGGAAAAGTAGCCTTGGTCACCGGCGCCGCGCGTGGGCTGGGTCGCGCCTATGCCGAAGCCTTGGCTGCGGCTGGGGCATCGGTGGTGGCCGGCGATGTGCGCGATTGCGCCGATACCGTAGCCGCCATCGCCAAGGCCGGCGGCAAGGTCACGGCGGTTCCGCTCGATGTCGGTAAGCTCGATAGCTGCATGGCCATGGCAGAGACTGCCATCGCCCAATACGGCCGCATCGATGCGTTGATCAACAACGCCGCCATGTATGCCGGCCTCAAAGGCGGCAAATTCGACCAGCTCGACGAGGGCCAGTGGGACAAGGTGATGCAGGTCAACGTCAAGGGCGTGTGGTTCTGCTGCCGCGCTGCGGTCCCGCACATGCGCAAGCAAGGCGGCGGCTCGATCGTCAACATATCCTCGCTGGCGCCGGTCTATGGGCTGCCCTTCGCCTTGGACTATTCGGTGTCCAAAGGCGCGGTGATTGCCATGACCCGCAGCCTGGCGCGCGAATTGGGCCGCGATTGGATCCGGGTCAATGCGGTGGCGCCGTCGGCGGTGATGACCGAGGGCACCACCGAATTCTTCGGCGCCAAGCTCGACAAGGCCAAGGTAGTGATCGCCCAGGGACAAACTTTGCAGCGCAATCTCGAAACCGAGGACTTGGTCGGCACCATCGTGTATCTTGCTTCCGATGCCAGTAAATTCGTCACCGGCCAAACCATCATGGTGGATGGCGGCACGGTCTATCTCTAAGCGTAAGCGGTCCCACCTGTGGACAGCAGCGTGGCCCGCCATGGCGCTGGCCACATTGCTAGCCCTGCCTGCGGTTCCCATCGCCGCTAAAGAACTCAGCAACGCCTGGAGCCAGGCGCGACTGCCGACGCACGGCATGACGCGCATCTATGGCGGTTACGCCGCGGGGTGCATCGCCGGCACCGCCGCGCTGCCACTGGATGGCGAAGGCTATCAAGTCGTCCGCATCAGCCGCAACCGCTTCTGGGGCCATCCCTCGACCATCCGCTTCGTGCAAGATTTGGGGCGTAAGGTCACGCGCGCCGGGCTGCCGCCGCTTTACATCGGCGATATGGGCCAACCGCGCGGCGGGCCGCTAGCTTACGGTCATGCCAGCCATCAGAATGGGCTGGACGTCGATATCTGGGCCAGCCTGTTGCCCAAGCCGGTGCTGACGCCAGCACGGCGTGAAAACCCGCCGCTGCCGGAACTGGTGACGCACGACCAGACCCGGATCGATCAGAAGAACTGGAATCCGCGCTACGTCGACGTGCTGCGCATGGCGGCCGAAACCAAGGAGGTCGAGCGCATCTTCGTTCACTGGCAGATCAAAAAACGGTTGTGCGAGACGGTCAAAGGCGACCGGCGCTGGTTGAGCAAGATCCGCGCTTGGTACGGCCACACCGAACATTTCCACGTGCGTCTGTTCTGTCCTGCCGACAGTCCCGACTGCAAGCCGCAAGCACCCTTGCCCGCCACCGATGGCTGCGGCGAGGAACTGACCTATTGGCTGACGGTAGTGCAGAAGCAAGTGAGTGGCCGGCCGTCGCCGGAGCAAACCGAGTCGCCCAACCCCAAGCTGCCCGAGCAATGCTACCAGGTGCTGACCTCACCTTGAGGGGCTAAGCGGCGCGGTCCTTGAGCACCACGCCATCGCGCGGCTCGCCCGGACCGGGATCGAGACCTTGGCCGAACACCAGACGAATGGTGGCGCCACCGCCTTTGGTTTCGCCAATCACGACGCGGGCATTGTGGGCATCGGCGACCCGCTTGACGATCGCCAGTCCCAGCCCGATCGAACCGCTGGTCTCCGCATCGCCGCGCCAGAAACGGCGGAAGATCATATCGCGCTGCGCCGGCGCGATGCCCACGCCATGATCGACCACTTGCAATTGCGGCCCCGGCCCCACCACCACCTGCACCGCCAGACCTTCGGGCGAATGGCGGATGGCGTTCTCGACCAGATTGCGCACGGCAAAGCGAATGGCGTTGTCGTTGCCTGGCACGATCTGGCCGCCGCGATCCTCGAATTCCAGTTCGCGGCCCTTATCGAGGGCAAAAATGGCCAAGGTTTCGACGGTATCGCGGCCGATCAGAGCCAAATCGACCTTGGCGTTGGGCTCGATCGCCAAAGCATCGGCCCGCGCCATTTCCAACAGCTGATCGACCAGCTTGGCCATCGCGCGTACGTCCAGGCGCAAACGATCCGCAGTCGGCCCTTCGATCTCGCCCAGCCGCAGCATCAACACCGCAAGCGGCGTGCGCAGCTCGTGCGCGGCATTGGCGGTGAAATCGCGTTGCGCGATCATGGCGCTATCGACGCGTTCCAGCAGGTCATTGATGGCATGGACGAGAACCCTGACCTCGCGCGGCAGGCCTTTTTCGCGCAGCCTTGTCTTGTCGCTGCCGGGCTCGAGTTGTTGCACTTCCTCTGCCGCAGTATGCAGCGGGCGCAATGCCCGGCGTACCGCCATGACATTGACCAGCAGCAGCGCCACTAGGATCGGCACCATCGGGATGCCGACATCGTCGATCAACTCGCGCACGAACACCCCGGTAACGATGCCGGCCGGATCGATGCGGCTGAAAACCCCGGCCGGCTGGGCGGCGATGGCGACATGCAGCCAATACGATTTTTCGCCGAACTCGATGCGCCGCGTGCTGACGCACAGCGAGCCCTTATCGCGGTCGATGCAAGTCATGGCGTATTCCGGATTGACGCCACGGCGCATTATCTCGGCTGGAAAGATGCCGAGATTGGCCGACGCCAGCACATTGCCTTCGGCATCGACGATTTCGTAGCCGTAGCCGCGCGGATATTTTTTATAGCGCTCGGCCATCGCGGGCGGCAGGTTGACCAATAGCTTCTCGTCGCCCACCGTGGTCAAGGCTTCGGAAATGGCGTCGGATTCCTGGTCGGTCATGGCGCGGAACAGGAAATCTTCGTCGCTGCCGTAATGCACCACGACGATGCCAAGCTGCAACAGCAAGGCGATCGCGCCTACCGCCAGCAAAGTTACGCTGGTGCGCCAAATGATCGAATAGTTGGACTGCGTGGCCATGCTCACGCCTTCAGTAGATAGCCCACGCCGCGGATGGTGTGAATGGCCGGCGTCGCCGCCGACGCCGCCAGGCGCTTGCGCAGGCGCGAGACATGGGCCTCGATGGCGTTGGGCGTGACGTCCTCGCCGAAGCCGTACAGCGCTTCCTCGAAGCGGGCCTTGGGCACCACGCGGCCGCTTTGCCGCAGCAGCAGCACCAGAATGTCGTATTCGCGACGGCCGATATCGATCACCTCGTCGCTGATGCGCACTTCGCCGGTCACCGTATCGACGCTGACATTGCCGGTGGTCAGCGCCACCGCGCTGCGGCCGCCGGGCCGGCGCAGCAAGGCACGGCAGCGCGCGATCAGCTCCTCCATCTCGAACGGCTTCACCAGATAATCGTCGGCGCCGATATTCAAACCCGCTACGCGGTCGTCGACGCTGCCGCGTGCGGTGACGATCAGCACCGGTGTATTGACGCCCTTCTTGCGCAGCTGCTGCAGCAAATGCGTACCATCCAGGTCGGGCAAGCCCAGATCGAGGATCAGCAAATCGTACGCTACCGCGCGCAGCGCTTCTTCCGCTTCACCGGCGGTGGCGAAATTGTCCACGGCAAAGCCCGCACGTTTCAGTCCCGCGGCGATGAGATCGGCCAGGGAGCGATTGTCTTCGATCAACAACAATCTCATCGGGATACTCTAATAGGCGCCAAAGCAACGAGCGCAGCAATTCAAGCGGGTTATACTACCCCTAAAGCAGCTAAAACGCTGACTTTGGCCTGACGCGGCCCGGCATGCTCCCAGATCAGGCAGCCGGCGGTACCGCCATGCCCTTCTGGACCGCCGGACGAGCGCCGAGTTTGTCATACCAGCGTTTGACGTTAGGGAAATCTTCGAGCTTCTGCGCATGCCATTCATGGCGCGCAATCCAGGGGTAGATTGCCATATCGGCGATGGAATATTCGCCCGCCACGAAATCCTTGCCGGCCAGATGCCGATCGAGCACGCCATATAGACGAGCCGCTTCGTCGGTGTAGCGTTTGATGCCATATGGAATTTGCTCCGGCGCGGCGCGGCGGAAGTGGTGCGCCTGGCCCAGCATCGGACCCAACCCGCCCATCTGGAACATCAGCCACTGCAGCACCGCATAGCGCGCCACCGGTTGCTGGGGCAGGAACTTGCCGGTCTTCTCCGCTAGGTAGATCAGGATCGCTCCCGACTCGAAGATCGAAAACGGCTTGCCTTCCGGTCCGTCGCTATCGACCAGCGCCGGAATCTTGTTGTTGGGGCTGATCTTCAGGAAGTCGGGGGCGAATTGTTCATTCTTGGCAATGTTGACGGGATGGACGTTATACGCCAAACCGCATTCCTCCAGCATGATGGAGATCTTGCGGCCATTGGGCGTGCTCCAGGTATAAAGATCGATCATCGTTCACTCCAAAAAAGCCGCGGCCCCACTCGGATTCGAGCGGGCCGCAATTGAAAACACCCGGCGCGGCGACTAGCTGGCCTTTTGCACCACTGCCGCGGTCTGTCCGAACAGAATCTTCTTAGCCTCCTCCGACATGGCCGGCGCGCGCAACTCCTTGCCGACGGCATAGCCTTTGGCCACGCCCGGCCGCGCCTTCATGGCTTCGAACCAGCGCTTCAAATTGGGGAAATCTTCCAGTTTCTGGCCCTGGCGCTCGTAGGGAACGATCCACGGCCACGACATCATGTCGGCGATCGAATAATCGCCCGCGATGTATTGGCGATCGGCCAAGCGATGGTTCAATACGCCGTAAAGACGATTGGTCTCCTTCACGTAGCGGTCGATGGCGTAGGGAATTTTTTCCGGCGCGTATTGGCTGAAATGATGGTTCTGCCCGCACATTGGCCCCAGCCCGCCCATCTGCCAATTGACCCATTGCAGCACTTCATATTTGCCGCGCAAATCGCTCGGCATGAACTTGCCGGTCTTCTCAGCCAGGTATTGCAGGATGGCGCCGGATTCGAAAATCGAGATCGGCCCTTTGCTGTCAGCCGGCTGATGATCGACGATCGCCGGCATGCGATTGTTGGGACTGATCTTCAGGAAGCCAGGCTTGAACTGCTCGCCCGAGCCGATATTCACCGGAACGACTTTGTACGGCAGGCCGGCCTCTTCGAGGAAGATCGTCACCTTCCACCCGTTGGGCGTCGGCCAGTAATGCAGATCGATCATTGTCGTGCCTTTCGCTAGAGCGGATCAGGATCAGGATCAGCGTCTGATCCTGTGGATCCGCTCTACTATAAAAATAGGAGGCTCTCAGGGCGAAAGCGTAACGCCTTGCCTGCCCCGGTCAAGGCGCGAAACCTATTCCGCGGTCACTTCCACGTTGACTGAAAGACCAATGAAACTGCCGGGCTCGCCAACATAACTGCCGGCGATCGGCACCGCCTGGCTGGCGTCGCGGGCCACGGCAACGCGAATCAGATTGCTGCCGCCGACCAACCCGTTGGTGGGATCGAACTCGACCCAACCGGCCCCCGGCAGATAAACCCGCAGCCAGGCATGGGTCTCGCCGCCGCCGACCAGCCCGCCATGCGCGCCAATCAGCTTTTCGTCGTAGAGATAGCCCGAGACGAACTCGGCAGCCAAACCGAGACTGCGTGCGCCTTCCATCATCAGCGCGGCGAAGTCGCGGCAACTGCCGGCGCGGCTATTCAACGTGTCGACCGGCGATTGCGTGCCCTCTTCTTCGCGGCGGGTATAGCCGAAATCGGCTTTGATGGCGTTGTTCATGGCCAGCAACACTTCCATCGTGCCGCGGCTGGGCGTGCGATCGATGAAACCCCGCGCCCACAGATCGAGGATGTGATCGGGATCGGGATAATGCAGCTCGGCGCGCCGCCCTAGATCGGGAATTTCCTCTACGGGATAGCTGAATGGCAATTTCTGGGCGTAGTTCTCCAACACGATCTGCGGCGCAGCCACTGGATAATGTTCGGCCCGAAATGTCGATTCGAACACCAATTGATTGGCCCGCGCCTCGCCGAAGCTAGCGATGGCGATGGAATTGCCGAACACGTCGTGAATCCAACGCACCGATGCCGCCGGCGGAGTAATCGTCAAACCCGTATCGAGCAGCCGCAGATCGTGGCTATCGCGCGGCCGGCTCATCAAGCGATGGTCGCCGAGCGACACTGGCTTGGCGTAGTTGTAGATCGTCTTGTGCCTGACCTGCAAAATCGTCATTAGGCTTTTAATACCTTTTACGCTGGGTCCTGTACGGCACTTCCAGTGCGACCTGATATTGGAAAAGCTTTTGAACTTAAAGGCTTGCCCCATGCCACCTTATCAGGTTGACCTACCCAGTCATATTCCGTGCAGCGTGAAACGACTTGCCATCTCATTCGTTCCTTATGCTCGCGAGATGTAAGAGTGGGGTCGCTTCCGAGGTGGAAGCGGCCTAGCATGAAACAGCGCCGGGTTTGCCGGCAATCGACGCCCAGTCAGCGCCTTTAGGGTGTCAGGAGATCGTCTTGGCCAAATTCCGTATCGGCTTCTTGTTGTTTCCCGACATGACACAACTCGACATGACCGGCCCGCACCAGATTTTCGCCCTGATGCCGGGGGCTGAAATTCACCTCATCGCCAAGTCCAACGATCCGGTCAAGTCGGCCGAAGCTCTAGTGTTCCAGCCCAACTGCACCTATATGGATGCCCCGGCCTGCGACATCTTGGTTATCCCCGGTGGGCCCGGCATCAACGAGTTGCTGACCGACGAAGCGACCTTGGATTTCGTGCGCTGGCAAGCGGCCGGCGCCAAGCACATGGCCTCGGTCTGCACCGGCGCGTTGTTGCTGGGCGCGGTGGGCTTGCTCAAAGGCAAGCGCGCCACCACCCATTGGTTGTCGCTCGATTTGTTGAAAGCGTTCGGCGCCGAACCGGTCACCGATCGCACCGTGATCGACGGCAAAATCGTTACCGGCGGCGGCGTCACGGCGGGCATCGACTTCGCCTTGCAGATGGTGGCCGAACTGACCGACGACGCCACGGCGCGTTGCATTCAGCTCACTGTCGAATACGACCCACGCCCGCCGTTCGACAGCGGCAATCCCGCGCGCGCCGATCAGGCGCTGGTGGCCCAAGTCACCAAAGCCAGCGAGGCCATGCAGGCCAAACGCCAAGCCCAGGTCGACAAGGCGGTGGCGGCATTGCCCAAGACCGATACGCCAGCCACACCCGAACCGGCGCCAGTTCCACTGGCTGACGCGCCGGTCGCCGCCACGCCTTAAAACGTTAAGCGTCGAGCTTCTTCTTCAGCAACTCGTTGACCGCGGCCGGATTGGCTTTGCCGCCGGTCGCCTTCATCACCTGGCCGACGAACCAGCCCATCATTGTCGGCTTGGCCTTGTATTGCGCTACCTTGTCGGGGTTGGCGGCGATGATCTGATCGACCGCCGCTTCGATAGCGCCGGTGTCGGTCACCTGCTTCAAGCCGCGCTCTTCGACCAGCATGGCCGGATCTTTGCCGGTCTCTTCCATGATCGGGAACAGATCCTTGGCGATGCGGCCCGAGATCGTGCCGTCCTTGATCAAGTCGATCAGCTTGCCGAGATGGGCCGCGCTGATAGGGCTGTCGGCGATGTCGACGCCGCGTCGATTGAGCATGGCGAAGAAATCGCCGGTCACCCAATTGGACGCCAGCTTGGCGTCGCGGCCCTTGGCCACGGTCTCGAAGAACGCCGCCGTCTCCCGCTCGGCCACCAACACGCCGGCATCGTAAGGCGACAGGCCGTAATCGCCGGTGAAGCGCGCCTTTTTGTCGTCCGGCAATTCCGGCAACGACGCCTTGATGGCATCGACGAATTTCTGCTCCAGCACCAGCGGCAGCAAATCGGGATCAGGAAAATAGCGATAATCATGCGCGTCTGCCTTGGAGCGCATCGAGCGCGTCTCGCCCTTGCCCGGATCGTAGAGCCGGGTTTCCTGCTTGATGGTGCCGCCGCCTTCGATGATCTCGATTTGGCGCCGCGCCTCGTATCCGATCGCCTGCTTGACGAAGCGGATCGAGTTGACGTTCTTGATTTCGCAGCGTGTGCCCAACGCGTCGCCCGGCTTGCGCACCGAGACGTTGACGTCGCAGCGCATCGAGCCTTCTTCCATGTTGCCGTCGCAAGTGCCGAGATAGCGCATGATCGAGCGCAGTTTGGTCAGATACGCCGCTGCCTCATCGGCATTGCGCATATCCGGCTGCGACACGATTTCCATCAGAGCCACGCCGGCACGGTTGAGATCGATATAGCTCTGGGTGGGATGCTGATCGTGCATCGACTTGCCGGCATCCTGCTCCAGATGCAGCCGCTCGATGCGCACTTCGCGCGTTGAGCCATCCTTCATGTCGAGGATGACCACGCCTTCGCCGACGATCGGCTGTTTGTACTGCGAAATCTGATAGCCGGCCGGCAGATCGGCATAAAAATAATTCTTACGGTCGAAAATCGAATGCAAATTGATCGCTGCGCGCAAACCTAGACCCGTTCGCACCGCCTGCTCGATGCAATACTCGTTGATCACCGGCAGCATGCCCGGCATGGCCGCGTCGACCAGGGACACTTGCGTGTTAGGGTCGGCGCCGAACTCAGTCGGCGCGCCCGAGAACAGCTTGGACTGCGACACCACCTGGGCATGGACTTCCAGCCCCAGCACTACTTCCCAATCGCCGGTTTCGCCTTTGATCAACGACATCGGCAAACTCCCTAGAAGCCAGTCTCTCTAGAAGCCCGACGGCCGCGCGGTGAAAGCCACAGCCTTCTCCAGCGCCGCACCGGCAGCAAACACCGTTTCCTCGTCGAAGGCGCGGCCGATCAAGTGCAGACCCAGCGGCAGGCCCTCGCCGTTCAACGACACCGGCACCGAGATCGCCGGCAGGCCGGCCAGCGAGCTTGGCACGGTGAACACGTCGTTCAGATACATGGTGACGGGATCGTCCATTTTCTCGCCCATGGCGAAGGCGGCGGACGGCGCGGTCGGCGTCAAGACTGCATCGCATTGCTTGAACGCTTCGGTGAAGTCGCGCGCGATCAAAGCCCGCACCTGCTGCGCCTTTTTGTAATAGGCGTCGTAGTAACCGGCCGACAGCACGTAAGTGCCGATCAAGATGCGGCGGCGCGTTTCCTTGCCGAAGCCCGCACCGCGCGTATTCTCGTACATCTCGATCAAATCTTTGCCCGGCACGCGCAAACCGAAGCGCACCCCGTCGTAGCGCGCCAGATTGGACGAGCATTCGGCCGGGGCCACGATGTAATAGGTCGGCAGCGCGTATTTGGTGTGCGGCAGACTGATCTCGACCGGCTCGGCGCCGGCATCGCGCAACATCGCCATGCCGCGATCCCACACCTCGAGGATTTCCGGCGCCGTGCCTTCGACACGATATTCCTTGGGGATGCCGATCTTCATGCCCTTGATCGGCCGCTGACAGGCGGCAACGAAATCAGGCACGTCGAGCTTGGCCGAAGTGGAATCTTTCGGGTCATACCCCGCCATTGCCTGCAGCATCAGCGCCGCATCGCCCACATTGCGGGTGATCGGTCCGGCTTGATCTAAGGACGAGGCAAACGCCACGATGCCCCAACGCGAGCAGCGACCATAGGTCGGCTTCATGCCGACCAGGCCGCAGAACGCGGCCGGCTGACGAATCGAACCGCCGGTATCGGTGCCCGTGGCGCCCGGCGCCATGTACGCCGCCACCGCCGCAGCCGAGCCGCCCGACGAGCCGCCTGGCACCAGCTTGCGATTGTCACCCTGGCGCTTCCACGGATTCTCAACTGGGCCGAAATGACTGGTCATGTTCGACGAGCCCATGGCGAATTCGTCGAGATTGGTCTTGCCCAGCATCACCGCGCCTTGGCGCCACAGCTTACCAGACACGGTCGATTCGTATTGCGGCTTGAAGCCTTCCAGAATGTGCGACGCCGCCGTGGTCTGCACGCCTTCGGTGCAGAACAAATCCTTGATCGCCAACGGCACGCCTTCGAGCAGGCCGATGCTGCCGCTCTTGCGCCGCGCATCGGATGCCTTGGCCATGTCGCGCGCCTTGTCCGGCGTCTCGACGATAAAGGCGTTGAGCGCGCGATGCTGCTCCATCGTCTTGAGATGCGCATCGGCCAGCTCGACCGCGCTCAGCTCGCCTTTGGCGAGCGCGGCGGTCATTTCCGTGATGGTCAGGTCGGTTGGTTTGCTCATGGCTTACTCCACCACCTTCGGCACGGTGAAAAAGCCGCCCGCCTCGGGCTTGCCAGCTTCGATCAGCACGGCGCCGTCCGGCGCATTGGCCAGGATCTTGGCCGCGATGCCGCCATCGGTGACTTCGTCCTTGCGCCGCGGCAGGGACAGATCGGCCACGCTGGTCATCGGCTCGACCGCGCTGGTGTCGACTTGGTTGAGTTGCTCGATCCACGTCATGATGCCCGACAACTCGCCGGCCAAGCCGTCGAGTTCGGTTTCGGGAACCTTGATGCGCGCCAAACCCGCGATGCGGGCGACGGTCTGACGATCGAGCGCCATGACAACTCCTGGATCAGCGGGGCAAAACGGGCGGCACCGTATCATCGGGTCGGAGCCTGTGCAACGCCGCCCAAGCGGCGGAAACACAAGGCTTTTTGCCCGATTGCGCTTGTGCCGCGCAGGCCGCCGGCCTACGGTGCGCCACCATGCACACCCTGTCCAAACTGCTGTTGTCCCTGCTCGGAGCATTGCTGCTGTTGGCTGCTGCCGAGCGCGTCCAGGCCGCCGAGCCCCAACCGTGCCAACGCCTCAACGCGGCGCTGAACGAAGACCAACGCAAGAAAGCCGTGGCTTGGCTGCGCCAGGAATTCCCGGGCACCAATTTCAGCTTCGACTATACCTGCAAGGTCGACGCCAAGCGCATCGCTGTAGCGGTGGTCGATTTCGTCGGTCTGCAAAGCGCGGTCTACTTGCTCGACGTGTCGCGCGACGAGGCCGAGCCGCGCAAGCTGGTCGAGGGCGCGGTCGAAGCGCCGGTCGTGCTGGCGCGGCCGGGCGGCGGACTCGATCTGTTCTTCGTGCAGCAACAGCCCGACAAAGCACTGCTGTTGCGTTCCTATCGCATCGCCAATCTGGACAGCGGCGCGCTCGACACCTTGTTCGAAATACATTTCGATCCGCAATCGCGCGGTTGCGCCAATGCTCCGGGCCTGCCGCGCGTGCTGGTCGCCGCCGCATTGCGCTTCGCCGACATGAACAAAGACGGCACACCCGACATCGTGCTGGACCGCGAAATCGAAGACTGTGCCACGCATAAGAATCAGCGCGGCGATCAAGTGTTCCTGGCCACGCCGCAAGGATGGCGGCCGCGACCTTAGGCTCGCCATGCCGGTGCTGTCGCTCGAACAGATAGCCACTGCCCTGCCCGCCAACCGGCGGCTGATGGGCTTGGATGTCGGCAGCAAAACCATCGGCCTGGCCCTATCGGACGCGCTGCTCGGTCTCGCCTCGCCCTTGGAAACGATCCGGCGCAACAAGTTCACTGCCGACGCGCAGCATTTGCTGCAGCTGGCCGATCGCTATGAGGTGGGCGGCCTGATCGTCGGCCTGCCCTTGACAATGGACGGCAGCGAAGGGCCGCGCTGTCAATCGGTGCGCCAGTTCGCCGCCAACCTGTTGGCGATAAGCGACATGCCGTTGGCATTCCAGGACGAGCGGCTGTCCACCGTCGCGGTCGAGCGCATGATGATCGACGACGCCGATCTCAGCCGCAAGAAACGCGCCGCGACGATCGACCGTGCCGCCGCCGCCTACATCCTGCAAGGTGCGCTCGATCGCCTTGCCCATCTGCGCACCTCATGACTATTCCATGAGCATCGACGCCACCTTGGCTGCGCTGGTGCCGATCTTCCTGCTGATCGCGCTGGGCTGGATCATGCAGATGGCACGCTTTCCCGGCGGCGCGTTCTGGCCGCTGGCCGAACGCTTCATGTATTACTTCCTGTTCCCTGCTTTGTTGATCAAGGAAAGCGCCTCGGCCCGCATCGGCCAGTACGAGCCCTTGGCGCTGATTGCCACTCTGGTGTCGGCGATGCTGATCATGGTGACGGTGACCTTGGCGTTGCGGCCGGCTTTACGCATCGATGGGCCGGCCTTCACCTCGGTGTTCCAAGGCTCAGTGCGCTTCAATTCCTATGTCGGCTTGGCTGCGGCCTTGGCACTATACGGCAGCGCCGGTGTCGGATTGTTCGCCGTAGCCATTGCCGTGTGCGTGCCGATCCTCAACGTTTTCTGCGTGGCAGTGCTGGTGCGCTATGGCGGCGACCCCAACCGCCGGGTCGATGCCCTACACCAGTTGCGTTTGATCGCCACCAATCCGCTGATCGTCGCCTGCCTGATCGGCATCGCGCTCAATCTGGCCGGCGTAAAGCTGCCGACCGCGATCGACACCACCGCCGACGTGCTGGGCAAATCCTCGATCGCGCTGGGGCTAATGGCGGTGGGCGCGGCGCTCAACTTCAAGATCCTCCGCGCGGGGCGCTGGCCGGTATTGTTGATGAGCGGACTGAAGCTGCTGATGTTCCCCGCCGTGATGTTCGGCTTGGCCCGCTTGTTCGGCCTGGAAGGCTTGGGCCACGCCGTGGTGGTGCTATGGGCGGCGCTACCGACCTCCGCCGCGTCATACGTGCTGGCGCGCCAATTGGGCGGCGATGCCGGGCTGATGGCGGCAGGCGTCACGGCCGAGACGGTGCTGTCGGCGCTGACGCTGCCGCTGATGCTGGCGCTGTTGAGCGGTTAGCGCCGGTTCTAACGCTGGGCCACTGCCGAAGTAGTGGCCCCGATCGCGCGGGCATAGAGCTGCGGATCGTGCAACAGGCGCAACGCCAGGCGCGTGTCCTTTTCCGGCTGCTGGTCGGTCGGGGCGCAAGTGTCGCGCAGCTGCGCCAGTTTCTGGTCGGGCGGGCGGTGCGAGGAATGCCACAGCGCGATCACTTCGGTCATGCGCCGCGAACGCTCGGCGAATTGACGCGAAAGATCGTCGCCCTCGCCGATCACGTCGGCGGTGCAGACGATCGGCATGACCCCGATATCGTGCCAGGAATAGCCCGACGGGGCGTAGAGCCGCGACCAGGTCAGGGTCAACTCGCCGTCATTGGGCAGGCGTATCACCGACTGCACCGTGGCCTTGCCGTAGGAATTGCTACCCACCACCACGGCGCGGCCGCGATCCTGCAATGCCGCCGCCACGATCTCGGCGGCC
>JBBSNV010000001.1:0-17610 GCA_038260375.1 Reyranellales bacterium | reverse complement strand
TCAAAGCCATCAAGGCGCGCAATCCCACGGCCGCCGCCAAAGCCTGCGCCGATCACGTCGAGCGCGCCACCGAAGCCGCACTCGGCGCGGCGCGGGGCGCGGCCGAGAAAGCAACCAGGAGAAGCAAATGACATCCAAACTGTACGACGAGGGCATGAAAGTGCGCCGCGCGGTGTTGGGCGGCGAGCATGTCGATCGTTCGACGGCGACGGCCGATCAATATTCCAAGCCGTTGCAGGAGTTGGTGACGGAATATTGCTGGGGTGCGGTGTGGACGCGTCCCGGGCTGGAACGTCAACAACGCAGCATCCTCAATCTCGGCATGTTGGTGGCGCTCAACCGCATGCACGAATTCAAGCTGCATGTGCGCGGCGCGCTCAGCAACGGGTTGACGCGCGAGCAGATCTCCGAGGTTGTCCTGCAGACCGCGATCTATTGCGGCGTGCCGGCGGCGATCGACGCCATGCGCAACGTGCGCGAGGTGTTCGCGGAGGAAGATAAGAAGTAGGGCGATACCAACCCTTCCGTCATGCTGAGCGCAGCGAAGCATCTTGTCTCCGCGGGATAGATCGACCGGGTGGAGAGAAGGCCCTTCGCTGCGTTCAGGACGACAGGGGATTTCGCATCTGCGATAGGGCCTTGACTTCCTTTGGAAAAAGGCTCATATCCAGCCCGCCGGCGAGAGTTTCGCCTGGCTTTGCGCTAAGGCCGCGTGAGGGACGCCAGTCCCATTAGCCCAGCGCTTTTATCATTCTCTTCCGATTGCTCAGTACACGCGGGGCTGTCAGATCAACGCCCCGTCATGCGGCGTCGACGATCTCGACGCGCGCGCACTGTGGCATAAGGACTATTCTAGTGAACGACTTCAATACTTTCGGCCTGGCCGAGCCGCTTCTGAAGGCTCTGGCGCGGGAAGGCTATTCGACGCCGACCCCGATCCAAACCCAAGCTATTCCTCACATCATGCAGCACAAGGACGTGCTGGGCATCGCCCAGACCGGCACCGGCAAGACCGCTGCCTTCGCCCTGCCGCTGTTGCATCATCTGGCTACGCATCGCGTGCCGGCGCCGCGCCGCGGTTGCCGCGTGCTGGTGCTGAGCCCGACCCGCGAACTGGCCAGCCAGATCGCCCAAAGCTTCCGCGTCTATGGCGCCGGATTGAACCTGTCGGTCGCCGTGGTGTTCGGCGGCGTCGCGGCCGGCCCGCAAATCAAGGCGCTGGAACGTGGCCTCGACGTGCTGGTAGCCACACCCGGCCGCCTGCTCGATCATCTCGGCAGCCGTCGCGCCGATCTGCGCCAGACCGAAGTGCTGGTGCTGGACGAGGTCGATCAGATGCTCGATCTCGGCTTCATCCTGCCGATCCGTCAGATCGTCTCCGGCATGCCCAAGCAGCGCCAGAACCTGTTCTTCTCGGCTACCATGCCCAAGGAAATCCGCAAGCTGGCCGACGAGTTGCTGCGTGACCCTGTGTCGGTGTCGGTGGCGCCGGTGGCCACCACGGTCGAGCGCGTGCGTCAGGAAGTGATCTTCGTCGAGACCGCACGCAAGCGCGACATCCTGGTCGAGTTGTTTGCCGATCCGAAAGTTTCGCGCAGTATCGTGTTCACCCGCACCAAGCGCGGCGCCGATAAGGTGGCGCGTCATCTGGATAGCGCCGGCATCGCTGCCGAAGCGATCCACGGCAATAAGAGCCAGGGCCAGCGCGAGCGTTCCTTGGCGGCGTTCCGCAACGGCAAAGCGCGGGTGCTGGTCGCTACCGACATCGCCGCGCGCGGCATCGATATCGATGGCGTGACGCATGTGGTGAATTACGAACTGCCGCACGTACCGGAAGCCTATGTCCATCGCATTGGCCGCACCGCGCGCGCCGGCGCCGAGGGCGTGGCGATTGCCTTGTGCGATCGCGAGGAAATGCCGTTGCTGCGCGACATCGAGAAGCTGACGCGGCTGCGTCTGCCCAGCACCGACCGGCGCAATCCGGGCGGCGCACCGATGTCGACGGAAGCCGGCGATGAACGCCAGGGCGACCGACGTCATGGTGATCGCCATGGCGATCGTAGCGGCGACCGCCGCGGCAATCACCGTGGCCAGTCGCGTACTACGCCAGCTGGCGCTTCTGCCGCTCCCTCTGGCGGTCAAGCGCGTGATGGCCAAGAGCGTGGCGGGCATAAACAGGCGCCGCAGAATCGCTACGCCAAGCCGAACAAGAACAACCGGTGGCGCCGTTTCGGCAAGCCCGGCCAACGTTCGGGTCAGGCTTCTGGCCAGCGCGCCGCGGCCGAGTAACTCGCAAGCCCTAATGATCTAAAGAAATTCCGCCGGCATCCCCGGCGGGATTTTTATTTGGGTCTTGGCTGTTTCAGTTTGGCGTCGGGCACCGACAAGGTGCCGGCGCGCAGCCGCTTGACTGCTTCGATCACCGAGCGCGCCACGTTGCGCACCTCTTCCTGCAGATCCTGGTCGCGGTCGAGATCGTCGTGGCTGGTGGCGTAGGGCTTGTAGTAGCCGATATAGCGGTCGAGCTGCGATTGCCCACCGGCCGGGATCAAATCCATCGAACAAAGCCAATCGTTCAGCGAATGCAGCAGATGCTCGGTGCCGGCGGTGTCGCCATGCACCACCAGGCCGAACACGCGGCCGGCCAAATGGCGCGGATAGGGCCAGCCTTTCAGTTCCAGCGCTTTGGCCTTCTTGGGGTCTTTGCCCGACGTGCTAGTGGGATCGGGATTGCCGCCATCGGCGCAAACCAACCGGTCGATCATTAGCTTGAGCGGGCCGGGCGCCTGATACCAATTGACCGGCGTGACGACGATCACGCCATGCGCCGCCACCCACAGCTTGTAGATCTCGCTCATCCAATCGTCGGCCTGGCCCAACGAGTAATTGGGATAGCAACTGCACGGCCAATGGCACAGCGCCATCGAGGTCGAGACGCAAGATTTGCAGGGGTGGATCTTCTTGCCGTACTCCGAGGTCAACAGGCTGAGATCGAGCAGGTCGGTTTTGATGCCGCCGCCATGCAAAGTGTCGAGCACCAGCTGCGACAGGCGGTAGCTCTTGGACATCTCGCCGGGGCAGGTGCCGTCGTTGCGCGACGAGGCGCAAATCACCAACACCCGCGAAGGCGTGGATTTCTTCTTCTGCCGCGCTTCGAGACGTTCGAGCTCGTCGCGCGTGGCGCGCCAATCGACCGACAACTCGTAGCTGGGATCGGCAAACCCTTTGCCGGCCGGCTTGGTGAGCGGCGCCTTGCGGCCGTCGATATAGCCGTCCCAGGCGATGTCCTGGATGCGCTTCAGCGCGGCGCGCTCCTGGTCGAAAGCGGGGTCGACGAAGGATTTCTCGAAATGGTCATTGAATTGCGCCCGCGTTAGCTCGCCCTGGTATTGGCCCTTGCGCACTTTGGTCATGGCTCACCTCGCGACAATCGGTTCGCTATGTTTACGCGCCCGATCGCGCTTGCGCCCAACAACAATTCGCGAGCTTGCCGGATTGCGGTCTTTGACAAGCTGCGGAAACGCTTGGCATTGTCGGGTGGAACAGGCGCGCAGGCGTCCAAAATTCGACCCGGGAGAAGCGTCATGGCCGCCACGGCCTTTATCGAAGCGCGCGACTTTTTGCTCAAATTGCGCGACGACTACGACACCGCCTATCGCGATTTTCGCTGGCCGGTGTTGGACCGCTTCAACTGGGCGCTCGACTATTTCGACGCCATGGCCCATGGCAACGAACGGCCGGCGCTGTGGATCGTCGATGACGGCGGCAAGGAGACCAAGCTGTCCTTCGCCGAAATGGCACAGCGCTCCAACCGCGTGGCCAATTATCTGCGCAGCCATGGCGTCAAGCGCGGCGATCGCATGCTGCTGATGCTCGGCAATGTGGCGCCGCTGTGGGAAGTGATGCTGGCGGCGATGAAACTAGGCGCAGTGGTGATTCCCGCCACCACCTTGCTCAATCGCAACGATCTGCTCGACCGCTTTGGCCGCGGCCGGGCGCGTCATGTCGTGACCGCAGCCGAACACACCGCAAAATTCGCCGACGTGCCGGGCGATTACACCCGCATCGCCGTCATGGGCCCTGGGGGTGGCGGCGCCGACGGCTGGCACCGTTATGAAGATGCCTATGACAGCGCAGCCGAATTCAAACCCGATGGCGAGACCAAAGCGACCGATCCGCTGCTGCTGTATTTCACCTCCGGCACCACGGCCAAACCCAAGCTGGTGCTGCACAGCCACCAATCCTATCCGGTCGGGCATCTGTCGACCATGTATTGGCTGGGCCTGCGCCCGGGCGATATCCATCTCAATCTATCGTCGCCGGGTTGGGCCAAACATGCCTGGAGTTGCTTCTTCGCGCCGTGGAATGCCGGCGCCACCATCTTTCTGTTCAACCAGCCGCGCTTTGCCGCCAAGAAGCTGCTCGACGTCATGGCACGTTGCCAGGTGACGACGTTCTGCGCGCCGCCCACGGTGTGGCGCATGCTGATCCAGGAAGATTTGAAGTCTTGGAAGATGGCGCTCAAGGAGTTGATCGGCGCGGGCGAGCCGCTCAATCCCGAAGTGATCGAGCGGGTGAAAGCGGCGTGGGGTATGATCATCCGCGACGGCTTTGGCCAGACCGAGACCGCGGCGCAGATCGGCAATTCGCCGGGGCAAAAGGTGAAAGCCGGTTCGATGGGCCGGCCGTTGCCGGGCTATCGCGTGCAACTGCTTGACGACGAGGGCAAGCAGCATGACGAGGCGGAAATCTGCTTGACGCTCGATCCGCGTCCCATAGGCTTGATGCAGGGCTATCAGGAAGACGACGGCAGCATTTCGCCGATCAAAGGCAATGCCTATCGCACCGGCGACGTGGCGATGAAGGATGCCGATGGCTACTTCACCTATGTAGGCCGTGCCGACGACGTGTTCAAAGCGTCGGATTATCGCATCAGCCCGTTCGAATTGGAGAGCGTGCTGATCGAGCACGAGGCGGTGGCCGAGGCGGCGGTGGTGCCGTCACCCGATCCGCAACGCCTGGCGGTGCCCAAGGCCTTTGTGGCGCTGGCGCCGGGCCATCAGCCCAACCGCGCCACCGCGCTGGCCATTCTTCAGTTCATGCGCGCCAAAGTCTCGCCGTTCAAGCGCATCCGCCGCTTGGAGTTCTACGAGCTGCCCAAAACCATCTCGGGCAAGATCCGCCGCGTCGAGCTGCGTAAATCGGAGGAAAAGCCGCGCACGGCCAAGCGCAACGTCAACGAATTCTGGGAAGAGGATTTTCCCGAATTGAAATAGGGAGGAAGCAATGACCAAGATCACAAAGGGCATCAAACAGCTTTGCGCCGAGGCGGAAGCGGAGATCGAAACCCTGACGGCGGAACAGGCGATCGCGCTGGCCAACGATCCGCAAGTCCAACTGGTTGATATCCGCGACGTGCGCGAGCTGTGGCGCGACGGCGGCATTCCCGGCGCCCATCACGCGCCGCGCGGCATGCTGGAGTTCTGGGTCGATCCCGATAGCCCTTACGCCCGCGAGCTGTTCCAGTCGGGCAAGAAATTCGTTTTCTTTTGCGCCGGCGGCTTGCGCTCGGCTTTGGCCGCCAAAGCGGTGCAGGACATGGGCCTGACGCCGGTGGCGCATATCCAGGGCGGCTTCGGCGCCTGGAAGGAAAAGGGCGGCCCGATCGTGCCGGTCGAGCAGAAGCAACCGCCCGTCCAGAAATAACGCTTAGGCCGCCGCGATCTCGACCTCGACGCCGTGCAGCGCCGTGCTGTTGTTCATGTCGGCGCGCAGGCCGGGATTGAGCGCGTTGACGTTAATGCCCTGGCCGCCCATTTTGGGCCAGCGCGTCTTGTAAGTCAGCGCCGTGCCATCGGGCACGATGTCCTGGATCTTCAAGACCAGTTCCAGGGTCGCGCTGGCATTGGCCAGAGTGACGCGCTGGCCATCATGCAACTGGCGGCGCTCGGCTTCGGCCGGGTTGAGGATCACGCAATCCCCGCCCATCAACTGCTCGATGCGCGCATCGTTGGCGTAGCTGGAATTGAGCAGCCACTTGCCGGCCGGCGACAGCAGGCGCAAGCGGCCTTGGCTCGGCGGCTTATCGACAGTGGGTTGGGCAGTACGTGGCAGTCCTAGCTTTACCGCCTGATCGCTGGCCAACTCGATCTTGCCGCTCGGCGTGGCGAATTTGAGGTCGCGGTGCAGGATCACGACGTCGTCGGATACCGGTAAGGTGCCGACGCGCTTCAATTGGTCGAAGGTCAGGCCGGGCTTGAACTTGTCGAGTTGATAGGCGATCAGCGCGGCATCGCTTTCGTACAGCTCCGGCTCGCTATAGCCCATGGCACGGGCCAGGCGGCGAAAGATTTCCGAGTTGGGCAATGACTGACCCAGCGGCTCCATCGCCTTGGCCTGCGGCCCCAAGGACAGGTGAAAATACGAGCCGGCCAGATCGTCGAACTCGAGAAAGCTGGCCGCCGGCAACACGTAGTCGGCTAAATCCGCCGTGTCGGTCTGGAACAGATCGATCACCACGCTGAACAAATCTTCGCGCTTGAGCGCTTGGCGCAATTTCTTCTGATTGGGCACCGAGGCTGCGATGTTCATGTTCCAGCAGAACAGGGCTTGCGTCGTGTCGGCATCCATCACGTGGTCGGCCAGATCCATGTGGCTGACTTTGGGCGCTGGGCCTTGGCGCAGTTGTGGGGCCGACAGCACACCCAGCTCCATGTTGCGCGTGGCCGACTTGCCGTTGAGATAGTAAAGACCGGCGCCTGGCTTGCCGATATTGCCGGTGGCGGCCGGCAGCATGGCGCAGGCGCGCATGATGTTGCCGCCTTGCGGCTGGCGCTGCAGGCCTTGGCCCAGCCACAATAGAGACGGTCCGGCTCCGTAAAGTTGTGCGGCGCGCTCGATGTCGGCGACGGGCACGCCGGTCTGCGCCTCGCCCCAATGGGCATCGCATTTGGCGGCAATGGCAGCGACCTCGTCGAAGCCCACGACATGCGCATCGATAAAGGCGTGGTCGATCAGTCTGTCGCGAATCAACACATGCAGCATCGCATAGGCCAGCGCGGCATCGCTGCCGGGGCGCAGCTGCAAATGCAGATCCGCTGCTTGCGCCGACTCGGTGCGCACCGGATCGACCACGATCTTCTTGGCCGGCGATTCGGGCAGCCAGTATTTATGCGCGTGCGGCGCCGAGGCCGATGGATTGCAACCCCATACCAGAATGCAGTTGGCGTCCTTGGCGGTGCGCGGATCGAAGCCGACCAGCGCGGTGCCGATGGTCAATTCCAGCGCGGTGTAGCCCGCGGCATTGCACACCGTATCGGGATCGGCCTCGGTGGCGCCCAGGCGATTGAAAAAGCGATTGGGGAAGTTGGTCGCGACCACCGCGCAGGTGCCGGTGTAATGCGTCGACAGCACGCTGGCCGGCCCGCTTTTGGCCACGATCGCTTTGGTACGAGCGGCGATATCGGCAATCGCTTCGTCCCACGATATGGCAGTGAATTTTCCCTCGCCCTTGGCGCCAACGCGCTTCAGCGGCGTGGTCAGGCGCTGGTTGGGATCGCGCCAGGCGCCGTTATAGGCCACCGCGCATTTGCCGCACAGCGCACCGCGGCTGACCGGATGATCGGGATCGCCCAGCACTTTGCGGATCTCGCCATCGCGTTTGGTCACGACAATGCCGCAGCCGTCGTAGCAGTCGCGCGGGCAGGTAGTCTTGATCAATTCGCGTTCGGCCAAGGCATTTCCTCGGGGTTAAGCGACAGTTTTTACACTGTACCACGCGCCAGTGCATTGCATCCTTATCATGCGCGTTGTTTCATTAACGCCTTGTCGCCGGCGACGATTGTATCCAGACATGATTGGAGTCTGCGCTACCATGGCCGGGTGGTATTTTGTCGCCAGACAATCAAGGGAGGCAATTCATGTCCCATCGCGCACGTTACGCCGGCGTCTATGTCGCGCCGCTCACGCCGACCGATGCCGATTGCCAGCCCGACCATCGCCGCTATCTGGCCCATTGCAAATGGCTGCTGGCGCAGGGTTGTGACGGGTTGATGCCACTGGGTTCGACCGGCGAGGGCCATTCCTTCACGCCCGACGAACGCCTCAAGCTGATGGACGTGCTGGCCGAGGGTGGCATCCCGATGGACCGCATGCTGGTCGGGACCAGCGCTTTGGCCTATCCCGACGCGGTGCGCATGATCCGCCACGCGACCAAGCTGGGTGCGCGTGCCGTGGCGGTGCAGCCGGCGTTCTACTACAAGGCTGGTGACGAGGGGCTCTACGCCTATTTCAAAATGCTGGTCGAGCAGGTGGCCGACGACCGGCTGCGTCTGATCATCTACGATTGGGAAGGCAATCTCGGCGTCAAGTTCAGCCGCGCCGTGCTGGAACGGCTGTTCGCCGAATTCCCCGACACCATCGTCGGCATCAAGGACAGCAACGGCAACCGCGACACCATCGCCGAGCGCTGCCAGTGGTTCCCCGAGCAAGCCGTGTTCTCCGGCGCCGATGCCACAGCCTTGGCGGTGCTGCGCGCCGGCGGCACCGGCATCATGTCGGCTTATGGCAATATCCTGTGCGACACCCTGGTGCGGCTGCACCGTGAGTGGAACAACGAAGAGGGCGAGCGCTGCCAGGCGACGATCGACGCTTTCATCACATTGTCGCGCCAGTTCTCGCCGTTCGGCGCCATCAAAGCGACCATGGCGCGGCTGTCGGGCGAACCGATTTGGGAGAATAGTCGGCCGCCTTTGGTGCCGATGGATGCCGCGCAGCGCCAGGCACTTTATGCCGGGCTCGATGCCATCGGCCTGACCGCGCGCAAAGCCGCAGAGTAAACATCTTCACCTCTCCCCGTGTGGGAGAGGTCGACCGTTCGAATGCGTAGCATATGAACGGACGGGTGAGGGGGGAACACAGGCAATCTGTGTATTTCCCCTCACCCGCTCGCGATAGCGCTCGCGACCTCTCCCACACGGGGAGAGGTGAAAGAAAGGTTACGGCGCTTGTCAAATTGGGTGTTCGGTGCTGCTGTTAGGGCACAATAAGAACACTCAATTCGGGAAACGTCATGACCGCCGTTCCGCAGTCCGCCGAAAACCGCCAGCCGAGCCTGCACGACGCGCCATCGCCGCTCTCGGCCGAGGATGCGGAGACATTCACCGCCTTGCCGCTGATGGCGGCGCATTGGGCCAAGCTGCAGCCCGACCACGCCGCGTTGATCTGCGACGGCAAGACCACCACTTGGCGCGAGTTCGGTGCCGGCATCGAGCGCGTCGCGGCGGCCTTGCTGGCGATGGGCTTGAAGCATGGCGAGAAGGTCGCGGTGCTGGCGCCGCCCTCGCCGGAGTATGTCGAACTGTTCTTCGGCATCTTGCGCGCCGGCGGCTGTGTCGTGCCGCTCTCGACCATGGCTGGCGCCGACCAGCTGCAAGGCATGATCGAGGACGCCGATAGCCGCGTCTTCGTGCTGGCCTCCAGCATGCGCGATCTGGCCGCGTCGTTCTCCGACAAGCTCAAGGGCTTGTTGCCGGGCGGGCGCATCGCGCTCGATTTCTCCGCGCTCGGTTGGCAGTCGTACCAGGCCTGGCTGGCCGCAGCGCCGGAACACGCGCCGCCGGTCGAGATCGCGCCCGACGATCCGTTCAACCTGATCTATTCGTCAGGGACGACAGGTGTGCCCAAAGGCATCATGCATAATCACGCTTTGCGCTGGTTCTTGATCCAACGCTGGGCCGGCATGGGCTTCGGGCCGGACGCCACCACCATCGTCTCGACGCCGCTTTATTCCAACACCACCTTGGTTTCGCTGCTGCCGTCCTTGGCACAAGGCGGCACGGTGGTGCTGATGCGCAAATTCGACGTGGTGAAGTTTCTCGAACTGGCGCAGCACCACAAAGCCACCCACGCCATGCTGGTGCCGGTGCAGTACCAGCGCATCCTCGACCATGCCGATTTCGGCAAATACGATCTGTCGAGCTTCAAGATGAAGCTCAGCACTTCGGCGCCGCTGCGCTACGAGACCAAGAAGCAAATCGTCGAGCGCTGGCCGGGCGGCATGATCGAGGTCTATGGCCTGACCGAGGGTGGCGGCTCGTGCATGCTCGACGTGGCGGCCAACCAGCACAAGCTGCACACGGTGGGCCAGCCCGCTTACGGCACCGAGCTCAAGATCATCGACGAGCAGGGCAAGGAAGTGAAGCCGGGCGAGGTCGGCGAATTGATCGGCCGCTCCTATACGATGATGAGCGGCTACTACAAGCAGCCCGACAAGACCAAGGAGATGCTGTGGTTCGATCAGGACGGCCGCATGTTCTTCCGCTCCGGCGATCTGGGTCGCATGGATGAGGATGGCTTCGTCGTGCTGCTCGATCGCAAGAAGGACATGATCATCTCGGGCGGCTTCAACATCTATGCTGCCGATCTCGAAGTCGTGCTGACCAAGCATCCCGACGTTGCCGACGTGGCAGTGATCGGCATCCCGTCCGACCAATGGGGCGAAAGCCCCTTGGCCCTTGTGGTGCGCCGGCCGGGCAGCAATACCGACGCCGAGGCGATCAAGAACTGGGCCAACGAGCAACTGGGCAAGACCCAGCGCATCGCCGCGGTCGAGTTCGTTGCGTCGCTGCCGCGCAGCACCATTGGTAAGGTTCTCAAAAAAGAACTCCGCGCGCCGTACTGGGAAAAGGCAGGCCGGAAGATTTGATATTCTTCACCTCTCCCACGGGGAGAGGTCGCGAGCGTGTTCGATCCGGGGAGATGGGTGACAGAACTATCCGGGAGGATGGGTGACAGGTGAGCATGCGGCTGGAGGTGGCCCATGCCCTGGCAAGAGAGTTCTGTTATGGACGAGCGAGTTAGCTTCATCAGCGCATGGCGGGGTGAAGAAGAGACGTTAGCTGAGCTATGCCGGCGGCATGGGATCAGCCGGAAGACGAGCTACAAGTGGATCAAGCGTTATCAGTCGTTGAGCTGGGACGGGCTGAAGGATGGCAGCCACATTGCGCATCGTCATCCGCATGCCGTGGCCGATGAGATAGCGCGCCAGGTGTTGGTGGTGCGCGAGCGTCACCCGGCCTGGGGACCGAAGAAGATCCAAGCCTGGCTTCGGGCGCATCATCCGTTGGCGACATGGCCGGCGCAGAGCACGATCGCCGTGCTGTTGGATCGAGCCGGACTGGTGAAGCATCGGCGTCGACGCTGCCGGACAATCGGCCAGGCTTGCGGCCTGGCGCCGATCGGTGGCGCCAACGACGTGTGGGGCATCGACTTCAAGGGCTGGTTCCGCACCGGCGATGGCCGGCGCTGCGATCCGTTGAGCTTGAGCGATCTGGCCAGCCGCTATGTGCTGCGCTTGCAGGCGCTGCCCAGCATCGAAGGTGAGAGTGTCTGGTTCTGGCTGGATGCGGCATTCCGCGAGTTCGGCCTGCCCAATCGGGTGCGCAGCGACAATGGCTCGCCCTTTGGCAGCAGCGCACCGGGTGGCCTGTCGCGCCTGTCGGTCAGGCTGATCAAGGCAGGTGTGGCGCCCGAACACATCGCGCCGGGCAAGCCGCAACAGAACGGCCGGCACGAGCGCATGCATCGCACCTTAAAGGCCGAGACGGCAGCACCGCCGGCAGCCAACTTGCGTCAGCAGCAACGTCGCTTCGATGCCTTCTGTCGGCTGTTCAACCAAGAGCGGCCGCACGAAGCGCTCGGACAGACGCCGCCGGCAATGCACTACGCAGCTTCGCCACGATCCTATACTGGCCGCTTGCGCGAACCGGACTACCCCGACGCCTGGCAGGTTCGCCGCGTGCGCCACAATGGCGAGATCAAATGGCGGGGCGAACAGTTCTTTCTCAGCGAGGCCCTAACCGGCGAGCCGATCGCCCTGCAGCCACTCGACGACGACAGTTGGCTGCTGCACTTTGGCCCCATCACACTGGGGGCGTTGGACCGAAACGGCAAATTTACGAAGTTCAGGGCGGGGACGCGTCCCCGCCCTCAACGACAGCCACCTCCGGGCTGAATGTGTTACCTATCATCCCGGATAGATCTGTTACCTATCTTCCCGGTCGTTCAGTGCGAGCGGAGCGAGAAACGGTCGGGCGAGGGGCCATAAGAAAGACTCTTACGAGGCCCCTCACCCGCTCGCTCTCGCTCGCGACCTCTCCCCGTGGGAGAGATGAAAGAAGTTACGGCCCCAGCAACGCCGCCGGATCGACCGGCTTGTTCTTCTGGCGAATCTCGAAATGCAGTTGGGGCGAGGTGACGTTGCCGGTCTGGCCGACCTTGGCGATCACCGCGCCCTTGGCCACGCGCTGGCCCTTGGCCACCAATAACTCGTCGTTGTTGGCATAGGCGGTGACGTAGCCGTCGGCATGGCCGATCAGCACCAACTTGCCGAAGCCTTTCACCTCGTCGCCGGAATACAGCACGCTGCCGCCTTCGGCTGCTTTCACCGGTGTGCCCTTGGCGGCAGCGATGTTGATGCCGTCGTTCTGCACGCCGCCGGGATGGGCGCCGAAGCCCAACACGATCTGGCCGCGCAACGGCCAGGCGAATTTCGACGCCGTGTTGGTAGTAATTTGCGGCGGCGGCGCTACAGGCTGACTGGGCGGCGGCGCGGTGACGGTGGGTTTGTTGCCCGGCGCAGCACCAATAGTGGTCGGGGCATTTTGCGCCGTACCGTTCGATGGCGGCGGCGGCGGTGGTGTTGGCGCGCTCGAGCCCGGCGGCGGCGCCAATTGTTGCACTTGCACGGCAGCAGGCTTGCCCGGCGGTGCGTTGCCGCCTGGCGCGTTGCGGTCGCCGTTATCCGCGACGGAGCCGCTGTCGCCATAGCTGCCGCCGCGGCCCGGCAGTTCGAGCCACTGACCGGGCACGATCCTGTAGGGCGGCCTCAAGCTGTTACGCTCTATGATGGTTTGCAGCGGCACGTTGAAACGCCGGCCGATGCCATCGACCGTATCGCCGCTGGCCACGACGTAGATCGCCGGGTGATTGGGATCGGCGCCGGAGCCCGGTTGTTCGACCGTACCGGGGCGATTGCCGTAAACGGCGTTGTCGTAGAGCGTGCAGCCGCTCAAGAGGCCCAAGGCGAGCGCCGCTATGCCGGCGCCCAGGACACGCGCTACGGCGCGGCGGGATGAAAAGATCATGAAATGATTTTACCGCAATTTGGGCGCGCTGTGAATCCCGGCTGTAAGCTTGGCGCCGCCTCGCGGCAAAATTGTGGCACTCGGCCGTGGGAATCCGAGGTCAGAATTCCTTGGCCGTAGGCAAGGCGCCGGGCACCAGCGGCACGAAGCGCACCGCCAGGATCTTCTCGCGCTGCAACCCCTCATCGCTCCTGACGATGCGCTCGATATTCTGGTTGAGCGGATCGGGGCCGATCGGCATCACCAACATGCCGCCCGGCGCCAACTGGTCGACCAGCGCTTGCGGGATGTCGCGGCTGGCGGCGGTGACGATGATGCGGTCGAACGGCGCCTGCTCCTTCCAGCCCTTGGTGCCGTCGGCGATGCGGAACACCACATTGGAAAAGCGCAACCGGTGCAGGCGGTGCTCGGCCTCCTTGGCCAGCGGCTCGTAACGCTCGATGGTGTAAAGCCTGCGGCACAGCCGCGACAGCACTGCGGCCTGATAGCCCGAGCCGGTGCCGACTTCCAGCACCTTCATCTTTTCCTGCACGTCGAGCGCCTGGCTCATGAACGCTCCAACGTAAGGCTGGCTGATGGTCTGGCCATGGCCGATCGGCAGCGCCAAATTCTCGTAAGCCTGGTCGCGGAAGGTTGGCAGCATGAATTCTTCGCGCGGGATGCGTTCGATCGCGCCCAACACGCGCGTGTCGGTGATGCCGGCCCGGCGCAATTCCATGATCAGGCGAATCTTGGTGGCGTGACTGCTCATGAGGGATTGTTCATGCGGCGAACAGCGCACCCAGTTTCTTCTGCATGGCGCGATGGGTCAGATCCAAATGCAGCGGCGTGACAGAGATATAGCCGGCGCGAATCGCAGCCAGATCGGTGTCGTCATGCGGCTCGCTGGTGCCGCGCGCATAGGACAGCCAATAGTAATTGCCGCCGCGCGGATCGGTGCGCTCCAAGATGTCGAGCTGCATGTCGATATGCGCCTGGGCCGTGACCCGAGTGCCGCCCACCAGATTGGCGGCGACGTCGGGGAAGTTGACGTTGACCAGCATTTCGCGCGGCCAATCGACCGTCAGCAGCTTGCGCACCACGGCGGCGCCATGGGTCTGGGCGGTGTGCCATTTCACGGGATGGTCGTTGAGGAAGGCCTGGCTCAGCGCGATCGAGCGCACGCCCAATAGGCAGCCCTCCATGGCGCCGGCGATGGTGCCTGAGTAAGTGACGTCATCGGCCATATTGGCGCCGCGATTGACGCCCGATAGCACCAGATCGGGCTGCTTGTCGCGCAGCAAATGGCGCATGCCGAACAACACGCAATCGGTCGGGGTGCCTTCGAGTGCGAATTTCTGCTCGGCCACATCGCGATAGCGTATCGGCATCGACAGAGTGAGCGAATGGGCGGCGCCGGATTGGTTGCGCTCGGGCGCGATCACCCACACGTCGTCGGAAATTTCGCGGGCGATCGCCTCCATGCAGTCGAGGCCGGGGGCGTTGATGCCGTCGTCGTTGGTGACCAGGATGCGCGGTGTGGCGGATTTGTCGGCTTCGGCGAAACTGCCTCGGCTCATTTCGGTTTTCCCTTTGGCGCTGGCGGGTCGATGCGATCGAGGCCGCCCATATACGGCTTTAGCGCATCGGGAACAAGCACCGAGCCGTCTTCTTGTTGGTAATTCTCCAACACCGCGACCAGCGCGCGACCCACCGCCACGCCCGAGCCGTTCAAGGTATGCACGAACTGCGTGCCCTTTTCGCCGGCCTTGCGGAAGCGCGCGTTCATACGCCGCGCTTGGAAGTCGCCGCAATTGGAGCAAGATGAAATTTCGCGATAGGCGTTCTGGCCCGGCAGCCAGACCTCGAGATCGAAGGTCTTGAGCGCCGAGAACCCCATATCGCCGCTGCACAACACGATGCGACGGTAAGGCAGCTTCAATTTCTCCAACACCGATTCGGCGGCGCGCGTCATGCGCTCATGCTCGGCATCGGATTGGTCAGGCGCGACGATGCTCACCATCTCCACTTTGGGAAACTGATGCTGGCGGATCATGCCGCGGGTGTCGCGGCCCGCCGCGCCCGCTTCGGAACGGAAGCACGGCGTGAAGGCGGTGTAACGCAACGGCAGACTGGCGCCATCGACGATCTCGTCCGCCACCAGATTGGTCAGCGACACTTCGGCGGTGGGGATGAGCCAGCGCCGCTCGGTCGCGTCGCCGGTGGTGACGAACTGATCTTGGGCGAACTTGGGCAACTGGCCGGTGCCATACAGCGCGCTGTCTTTGACCAGCAGCGGCGGATCGATTTCGGTATAGCCATTGGTGTCGGTGTGCAAATCGAGCATGAACTGCGCCAAGGCCCGCTCCAGCCGTGCCAGCGCACCCTTCAGCACCACGAAGCGCGCGCCGGACAATTTGGCGGCGGCGGCGAAATCCATCAGCCCGAGGCCTTCGCCCAAGGCCACATGATCGCGCGGTTCGAAATTGAATTGGCGCGGCTCGCCGATTTTCTTCAACTCGATATTGCCGCTTTCGTCGTTGCCCTGCGGTACATCGCCCGCCGGCAGATTGGGAATGCCCGCAAGCAAATCACTTAGTCTCTGCTCTGCATTGCTGGCAACTTGTTCAAATGCCTGTGTAACTGCGTTATCCAATAAAGCATCGGCCATTAGTCTCCTGACCTCAGCTTCGTCACTATTTCTTTTTGCCAGGCCAATCTGTTTCGAAATCTGATTTTTTTTTGCGATGTTGGCTTCGCGCTCGCTTATGCCTCCGCGACGCTCCTTATCCAGCTCTAGAATGCTAGTCGACATCGGCTGCAGACCGCGCCGCTGCAATCCGGCATCGAATGCCGCCGGATTGTCGCGAATCCATTTGATGTCGTGCATCTGGTCGCTCGATCAGGATTTATCGGACGGATCGGAGCCTTCTGCGGCTTCGGCGGCCAGCTCGGCCTGGTCGCGCTTCTTTTCGATCCACTTGCCGATCCAGATCGAGGATTCGTAGAGCAGCACGATCGGCAGCGCCAGGGCGACCTGGCTGATCACATCGGGCGGCGTCAAGATGGCGGCGGCAATGAAGGCGATGACGATGGCGTAACGCCGCTTGGATGCCAGACCGGCCGACGACGTGATGCCGACCCGCACCAGCAAGGTCAGCAGCACCGGCAATTCGAACACCAAGCCGAACGCGAACATCAACTGCATGATCAAGGACAGGTATTCGCTGACCTTAGGCAGCAACTTGATGTCTTCGGTCTCGAAGCCGATGAAGAACTTCCACGCCACCGGAATGACGACGTAATAGACCATCGCAGTACCGGCGTAGAACATGATCGGCGTGGAGATCAGGAACGGTAAAAAGCCCGCGCGTTCGTGGCGGTACAAGCCGGGCGCCACGAACAGCCAAACCTGGGTCGCGAAAATGGGGAAGCCCAGGATGAAGGCGACGAACAGCGACAGCTTGATGTAGGTGAAAAACGCTTCGGTCAGCGCGGTGTAGATCAGTGGCTGGCCGCCAGCGCGGATCTGCAACGGCTCGGCCAGGAACTTGAAAATCGGCTCGGCGAAATAGAAGCAGACACCGAACAAGATGATCAGGACTACCGCCGACCACAGCAGACGCTTGCGCAACTCGATCAAATGATCGAGCAGCGGCATCTTCTTGTCGTCTTCAGGTTCGCTGACTGTGCTCAATTCCGCCCGCCCCAAGCCGCCTGCTTCAAGCCGCCTACTTCAAGCTAGTGGCACGCCCAAAGCCACCGCCACGAAAGCCAGCGGCGCGCCGCCCGATTTATGCGCGTCCCGGCTCGGCGGCGCTAGGATTTTTTGCCGGCTCGACTGCGGCATCGGCGGCCACTTTGGCGGTTTCCTTCGACAGCGGCGGCAGCGGCGGGATAGGCGCCGTACCGGCGGGTGGCAGATCGGCAGATGGCAGATCGACAGGTGGCAGGTCGGCGGGCGGATGATAGTCGGAGCCGGGCTCGACCGATTCGCCGACCGAACTGGCAAAGGCCGCCAATTCGGCGTCGGAAGGCGGCGCAGACTCGACCGGCGGCGGCGCCAAGGCTTCCGCGCTCGACGTCTCGACCGCATTGGCTTGGGCGGCATCGACCCGCGCTCGCTCTTCTGCTGCACGACCGTCGGGATCTCTTCACCCCAGTCGACGGCGTCGTCACGCACCTGCCCGAGCAACTTCGGCGTCCGGGTGCTCTTCGGATCGCGATCCGGCCTCGTCTCGACGAGCGATTGGAGGGCGGCGTGCCCCGAGGCGACGTCGGTGACATCGGTGGTCTCGGAGGTGGGCGGGTCGGACTTCGGATCGGCGAACAAGCTCTCGCCGTGATCGCTCTGCCGCCGGTGGCGCCGCAGCTGGCGCGGCGGCGGAGCCGACTTCGACTTGTCGCGCAACCTGGCGCGGTCCCGTCGCGGCTCGGGTGGCATCTGGCTCAGGCGATCAGGCACGAGCTCGCCGGTCACCGCGCG